>NZ_JACJQS010000022.1:0-71731 GCF_014696755.1 Anabaena sp. FACHB-1391
AAGGCGCAGGGGAATAGTAATATTCCTGACCAACCTACGAATACAAAGCGATCGCGCTTTAACCAGTCGTCTAATACGTCAAACCACCCTCTACTGGGGGCGCGTCCAACTGCGATGGTCATTTGACTACAATCCTTGGTTTTTTACTAAAATTGCTACGTTTTTTAAGCTGTGTTCCGGCGATTCTACCAATTTATGGTAACTACCGTAAGAAATTCAACGTTTTTTCCAATCTCAGCAGCCTTTGAGAATGTGAGATTGTGAGAACTGACTACTTAAAAAAGTCATCACTTCTTTAGAATTATGTCATGTTCAGCCACCATTAACCAGTAATCTGGGTTTTGTTAGCTTAATGATTCTTAACTTATCACATTCACCGGGGTTTGCGCTGGATACGGGCAAGAAAATTAAATATTTACTATCTCCAATCCTATCAATATCAGAATTTTAACAATTTGACACAAGTTTTCTCAGAATCAGAAGACAGAAAAAATTCTCCCTTATCCCCCAAAGCCCATAATATCCTTGATAACTTGCAATTAAGACGGCTTGAGTGTCAAACTTGAGAAAGATAGTCCAAGGTAGTTTCATGACGGTATCAACAACGATTAACAAAGGCGAGAACCTTCTCTATCAAAAGGTTCTGGGTTCACGTCGGTTCAGCAACTACTGGTGGGCAACTATTGTTACTATGGGAGCCAGTGGTTTTTTCTTAGCTAGTATCTCCAGTTATCTCAAGGTTAATTTACTCATAGTTACTGATCCCACCCAACTGATATTTGTCCCTCAAGGATTGGTGATGGGATTATACGGTGCTGCTGGCTTGCTATTAGCCTTATATCTGTGGCTGGTGATCTTATGGGATTTAGGCGGCGGCTATAATGAGTTCAATCGGGAAACGGGGAAATTAAAAATCTTTCGCTGGGGTTTTCCGGGGAAAAACCGTGAAATCCAAATTGACGGACGTATCCAAGATGTACAATCCGTGCGTATTGTGATTAAGGAAGGTCTTAATCCTCAACGCGCTTTGTATCTCCGGCTTAAGGGTAGACGGGATATTCCCCTCACCAGAGTGGGTCAACCCTTGTCTTTGGCTGATTTGGAAACTCAAGGTGCCCAATTAGCTCGTTTTTTGGGAGTATCCTTAGAAGGACTCTAGAAATTTTGGATTTTGGATTTTGGATTGCTGATCAATCAATAATGATCATGCTCGATCTGATCAGAGTTGTTTTCACGGTTTAAAATCCAAAATTCCACATTTCTGCCAGAAAAGATCGGATGCTTTGAGGATTTACGCAAAACTGAAGGAAAGTAGAGGTAATTCATGTAGCAAGATCCCGCAGGATATTACCCCTACCGAGGAATAGGTTTTTAAGTTTTTTTAGTCCACTGAGGTACGCGGTTCATTCCTGATTCCTGTACCTAAGTAGGATAGGAAATGCTATATATCTTCCGTAAGTCCTAACTTTGATTGATTCAGTCACTAACAATGCAATTAAAATTTCCACAATTTTTTGTAGCTTGGTTGATTATTTTTGCTTTGACTTTGGGAGGATGTACGAGCGGTATAGAATCTTCTAATACATCCCCAACTTCAACAGCTACTACAAGCACAGAAACAGTATCAAAAACTACTAATGAGAGTATTCCCAGTATCAAAGATTTACCACGGCTCGAAGGTAAAGCTACAGTGGTGATGACAGTGAATGGCGCACCAATTACGATTGAATTAGATGGCATAAATGCGCCAATTACTGCGGGTAATTTCGTGGATTTAGTGCAAAAAGGTGTTTATGATGGTTTAGTATTTCATCGCGTTGTCCGTGATCCTCAACCTTTTGTCGCTCAAGGTGGAGATCCACAAAGCAAAGACCCGAAATTTCCTGCCAATAGACTGGGAACAGGTGGTTATATTGATGCTAAAACTGGGAGTGAGCGCCGTATACCTTTAGAAATTAAGCCCAAAGGCGCAAATGAGCCTATTTACAGTCAGACAATTACTGAGAAGCCAGAGTTACAGCATAAGCAAGGATCGATCGCTATGGCCCGATCACAAATGCCTGATTCTGCTTCTTCTCAATTCTACTTCGCTTTAGCAGATTTATCATTTTTGGATGGTAATTATGCTGTATTCGGTAATGTAACTGAAGGCTTTGATGTAGTTAATAACATTAAACAAGGCGATCGCATTGAGTCGGCAAAAGTCACCCAGGGTGCGGAAAATCTGAAAAGTCCTGAGTAGTCATTGGTCATTAGTCAGTGGGAAACATCATTGATAATTGGATTTTATTCCCCATTTTTCAAGTATTCCCACTGCTGACTTGTCACTTGTGAATTTTGACATCAAATCTCAAATCTCAAATCTCAAATCTCAAATTGGTTAAGGTTGTTGTTACTGGTATTGGTTTAGTTTCTGCTTTAGGCAAAAATCTGGAAGATAGTTGGCAAAATCTACTAATTGCTAAAACTGGGATTAAATTACATCAACTATTTCCAGAATTGGGGGTGATTCCTTTAGGCTTAATTGCTGAAAAACCTACGACGTTAAGCGCCATAACGGAAATAGTTGTGACATCAGCTTTACAAGATGCCCAATTAGTACCGCCTTTACCTGATTGTGCTGTAGTCATTGGTTCTAGTCGTGGTTATCAAGCGTCCTGGGAAATGATGGCGCAAAACATACATGAACAAGCGGGAGGAGCAAATTTAGACAATTGGTTAAACACTTTACCCCAAATGAATGCGATCGCTGTGGCCCGACAAATAGGAGCATCAGGGGCAATTCTAGCACCAATGGGCGCTTGTGCAACAGGAATTTGGGCGATCGCTCAAGCTGCTATGTTAATTAAAAGCGGTGAGTATCAAATAGCGATAGCTGGTGCAGTAGAAGCAGCTATTACACCTCTAACAATTGCCGGATTTCAGCAAATGGGGGCTTTAGGGAAAACAGGAGCATATCCCTTTGATTTATACCGGGAAGGCTTAGTATTAGGTGAAGGTGGTGCTGTATTTATCCTCGAATCTGGGGAGTTGGCAAGTCAACGTCAAACCAAGGTTTATGGGGAAATATTAGGTTTTGGCTTGACAGCGGACGCATATCATGGTATATCTCCAGAACCAGAGGGCAAAAGTGCTATGGTCGCAATTAAGCAATGTTTAGAACGTAGTCAGATGACAGCAGCAGCTATAGACTACATTCATACCCATGGTACAGCTACCCAATTAAATGACCGCATGGAAAGTAAAATTATCCAAAGTTTATTTCCAGCAAAATTAGCAATTAGTTCTACTAAAGGTAGCACAGGTCACACATTGGGAGCATCGGGGGCTTTAGGTGTAGCGTTTTCACTAATGGCATTGCGGAATAATATATTACCTCCCTGTGTAGGACTTCAGCAACCAGAATTTAATTTAAACTTGATTAGATCAGCACAAGAAAGTAAAATTAAGAATGTTCTGTGTTTTAGCTTTGGTTTTGGTGGACAAAATGCTGTTATAGCTTTAGGAAATCTGAAAACCTGATATTCTACTAGTGAGATTTTTTTAGCTGATTAATTACTGTATATTACCAGTTAATGGCGATCGCGTTTTAAATTAAAAATAACTTTTTCTAAATACCACTTGGTTGATTTACCTGGATGCTTATTTTGTTCATGTCTCAAAAGTCTTTCTGCAGTTACATTATCTGATTGTAATAGCATTAATAATTGTTTCCAAAGCCTTTTTTCTGCACTTCCAAAAGTGAAACGATTGGGATCTAATTTTCCGGTTTTTTGAGCCTTAGATATACGCCGTTTTTGGCTACGAATTACAGATATTGCAAAAAACAAGGCCGTTATTATTAGAATTAGCCAAAGGGATAAAATCAAGGTGTACATATTCAAGGAAATTAGTATAATTAATTACAAAATATAGGAATTATCTAAATATATACATCCGTAAATATTCTGATTTTATTTAGCTTAAAATTAGACAATCAAGCCAGAAATTCCCGACTTACTTAAATTTATTAAAGTTAACTTAAGGATAAGTTATGAAAGAATTTAAAATACTTAAAAACTTATATTCTCAAGATTTAGAAACCAGAAAAAATTGGTATTCCAACGTAGCAGAAGCTTATAATAAATTCAGACCTTGCTATCCAGAAGAAATTATTAATGGTGCTATAGAAATAGCTCAAATTTCCCCAAAAGCTAATATCCTAGAATTAGGTTGTGGACCAGGAAACGCAACTTTAGCATTTGCTAAATTAGGCTTTTCTATGATTTGTCTAGAACCGAGTTTAGCAGCTTGTCATTTAGCAAGAAAAAACTGTGAAATGTACCCACAGGTAGAAATTCAGCAGACCACTTTTGAAGAATGGGAACTAGAACCTGGAAAATTTGATGCTGTTTTAGCAGCAACTTCTTTTCATTGGATTAATCCTAAATCTGGTAATATCAGAATTGCAGAAGCTTTAAAAAACGACGGCGCTTTAATTTTGCTTTGGAATATGACTCCCCAACCAGAATATGAAATATATCAAATTTTCCGGGAAATTTATCAAAAGTATGCTCCATTTTTAGATAGGTACGAAGATATAAAAACTCAAAAACAGATAGTTGAAAAATTAGGACAAATAGCTATTAATTCAGGTAAATTTAAAAATCTAGTTTCTGAACAAATAGTATGTAAAGCTAATTATTATATTGATGATTTTCTACTACTTTTAAGCACTTATACACCTTACCTAAAACTAGATATAGAAACCAGAAGTTGTTTATTTACAGAATTAAGAAAAAAGATAGAAAACAACTTAAGAGGAAATATTCAAATCACTTATATCTCAGCCTTTCAGGTTGCTAAAAAAGCTGAGATATAGTTTAACTGATACCATTCCTCTTGATTTTCCGGAATGTATAAATGTGAAACTACTTACATACCCTCTACCAAAGTCTGATATTGTTTTGCTGTAAGAGAGTCCTCTATTTCAGCAGCATCATTAGCGCGCACTTTAATGAACCAGCCTTCGCCATAGGGATCATCCGCTACTTGTTCTGGAGCGTTTATTAAAGCTTCATTACGTTCTATGACTGTGCCACTAACAGGTGAATTAAGTGTTTCCACGGCTTTTACGGATTCAATAGTACCAAAGGTATCTCCCTTGGTAATAGTATCACCAATGTCTGGTAGTTCTAAAAAGACAATATCACCCAATTGTTCTATAGCAAACTGAGTAATACCGATAGTAGCAATGTCGTCATCCAGACGAACATATTCATGGGAATCTAAGTATCGCAAATTCTGGGGATATTCAGAAGACATATCACTTTCTCTTCAATATTAAAACAATAGTGTGACGAGCGTAACCTAAACTCATTATTCCTCAAAAACCTCAAAGATTATACTATATTCCTCTACTTGACTGAAGTGGGAAATGCTATATCACTTAATAACACGATTTTTTGAGCGATAAAATGGGCGTTTCACAACTACAGCGGGGTAAGCTTTACCGCGAATTTCCACTTCTAGCTGTTGTTTGACCGTTGCTAACTGACTGGGAACATAGGCCAAAGCTATGGGATAACCAAGTGTCAGGGATAGAGTACCACTTGTTACTTCTCCTACGACTTTACCCAGTGATAATACATGGTAGCCGTGACGGGGAATATTCCGTCCTTCCGTTTGTAAACCTACGAGTTTACGCGGTACTCCTTCGGCTTTTTGCTGTATTAAAACTTCCCTTCCTATAAAATCACCTTTAGTATCTAAATGTACTAACCAACCTAAACCAGCCTCTAGAGGTGTAATGGTATCATCAATGTCTTGTCCATAAAGTGCCATTGCAGCTTCTAAGCGCAGGGTGTCTCTACAACCAAGTCCACAGGGAACAACACCAACATTATATAGATTTTGCCACAAGTCTATACCCACAGCGGAATCTACCATGACCTCAAAACCATCTTCTCCTGTATAACCTGTCCGAGCGAGAAATGCGTATTTTCCGAAAATGGTTGTTTCTAAATGTCCAAAAGCCTTAATTGCTGATAAATCCTCTGTGACTAAAGATTGAAGATGATTAGTAGCTGTTGGACCTTGAACAGCAATTAAAATTTTATCCCGTGAAAGGTCTTGAAATTCAACTGTATTTGGATCAAGATGCGCTAATATCCATGTTTTATCTTTATCAGTGGTTGCAGCGTTGACGATAATTACAACCTTTTGCGTATCAAAACTGTCTGCACCTTGGTAGTAAATAATGATGTCGTCAACAATTCCACCTTGATGGTTTAGTAAAACGGTATATTGTGCTTGTCCAGGTTGTAAACGACTTAAATCTGAAGGAACTAAATACTCAAGTTGGGAAATCAGGTTCTGACCTTGGAGGATAAATTTACCCATGTGAGAAATATCGAACATTCCCGCCGTATTTCTAACACTGTGGTGTTCTTCTATGATACTACTATATTGTATGGGCATTTCCCAGCCACCAAAGCTGGTAAATTTGGCTTTAAGTTCTACACCCATTTGATATAAAGGGGTTCGCGCTAGAGATTGGTTTGTATTTTCTGGATTAGCCACAGGTAGGTAGTTATATTTACGTGGAATAGGAATTCAAAAATTTATACATGAAAGACCTGAAAACTTGACTCCTTTATTAAACCTCTCCCCGTGGAGAGGAGAGACTCAGAACCTTTCAAACCCAGTTTTTAGTCAAAAGCAAGTAGAGTTTCTCACTATTTTGAGTATATCTATCCTAGTGGACAGCTTCTAATTTAGCAGAGAATTACTTCTGACTCCTTCCTGCGGTTTAATGATTAATAGTGGAATTGTTGAGATTTATTAAGCAAAGATGATCAAGTATCGCCCAATATTGGCTAGTATGATTTTAGCCTTGGTGTTGTTTGTTTTCCCTTTATCAGCCCAAGCTGCAAGTTCTTCTAATGTTACTAGTTTTAACATGAATCAGGGAGTCGCGGGAAAGGACTATTCTGGTCAAAGTTTAATTAGAACTGAGTTTACAAATGTGAAATTAGGGAATAGTAACTTTAGTAATGCTGATTTGCGGGGTGCTGTTTTTAATGGTTCTTTATTAGAAGGTGCAAATTTACATGGCATTGATTTTACTGAAGGTATTTCCTATTTAACAAGATTTAAAACCGCTGATTTAAGTGATGCTGTGTTGAAAGATGCAATGATGTTGCGTTCTACCTTTGATGATGTTAATATTACTGGTGCTGATTTTACCAATGCAATTTTAGATATGGTACAGGTGAAAAAACTCTGTATTAACGCCAGTGGTGTAAATTCTAAAACAGGTGTAGATACTCGTCAATCTTTAGGATGTAAATAAATATACTTATCCCCTTCACTACGGAGAAGGGGTTTTCAGAAAAACTTAGTAATTCTAAATTTTAGTAATTCTAAATTATGGTTCTTCAGTATTGACTAATACTGATAAAATCCCAAATAGCTTCGGCCACAACATCAGGACAAGATTCTGGTAAATTACTTTCTCCATGGGTAATATTATGTAACTTAATATTGGGAATTAGTCGAGCATAAGTATTACTTCTAGATATAGCAATGGCGGTATCTTCACCACTTTGTAAAATTAAACAGGGAAATTTAATATTAGGCAGGTGTTTTTCTAAAAATTCTGCTTCTATTTCTGGTTTTTTGCGGTTAAAAAGTAAGTGAGAGGCTGTAGGGTAATCTAACAAAGTTTTTCTTAATTCTAAATCCTTAGTGATTTTTTCTTCCCAACCAATCAATTTAATTAAAGGAATAATTAAGCGTAAAAATTTAATTACCCATGGTGGACAATTCAATAAGCACCGTCTTTTTTCCCAATACTGTTTTTGTCCTTCTGCTGCTACACCCTCCGGGGATAACAGTATCAAACCATATATTTGTTCTGGATATTTTACAGCATAACTAGCAGCAATCCAACCTCCTAAAGAATTACCAACTAAATAGACTTTTTCTAATTTTAAAGCCTCTAGAAAATCAGCTAAACACTCCACTTGTAAATCTATAGAATGGTGAATATTAGGATTTGCTGATTCACCAAAACCTAATAAATCTAGTGCAAAACAATGGATACCCTCCGCTATTGATTCCATTGTTGATACCCATTCGCTACCATCATTCCATGCACCATGCAGAAAAACCACGGGTATTCCATTACCAACCTCGCGCCAGAATAATATCCCTTGAGAAAGTTTTCTGCGGGAGTTGCGAAATAAAATATTCATTTTAATACTCATTTACTCATTTTTGTAATTCCTAATTAATAGACTTTGGATTTAATTTTCAAACCCAAAATCTTCAATTTTCCATCTTTTACGCAAGAGTTGTTAAGCCATTTAAATAGTCTTGTAACTGACGAGAATGATCATGAGACATATCTGGTTGTGGTAGAGAACTAAGGGGAAAAGCTTGGATTTCCATAACTTCTAAATTATCTTTTATGGCCATTTTTCCTGCGACTTCGGCTTCCACAACAATACAGATAGAATGAATACGAGGATCACGATCTGGTGACGAGTAAACTCCCACTAAACGGCGAATTTCGACTAATTCTAGCCCCGTTTCCTCCATTAACTCCCGACAGACTGCATGGGGAACATCTTCTCCCCAATCCACCATACCACCCGGTAATGACCAACAACCATCATCCTTTCTTCTAATTAACACAATTTGACCATCAGGTAAAATAGGGATAATGCTTGTACCTGTAATGGGATGGCGAAATATAATACCCAGTATAGTTTGCCCAAAGTGCCATAAGCTACGTGTGGACTGAATCATTGACTTAAAAAAAATAAGAATGTTCAAAGTTCAAATTCCCTCATTATATTTTAGAACAAGAAACCCGTCCAGAACTACCTATTACCTATCACTTACCCAAATTTAGCTTGACATCAGACTTTTTAATAAGATATAATGGTATGCTGTTCAAAGTGTATTGATTGCAGCACTAGGCTAAAAAAGTATATCAATAATATCGGTAGCTAATATGGCCTAAGTCATGCCTAGATGCCATTTTTTTGTTGTTTATTCATGAGGTGAATATGGCAAAGCGCCGTAACCCGAAGAAAGAGAAGGCGCTACGAAACCAGGCCTACGCCAGAAAGTTTCGTAAACGGACTACTACAGGTAGAATGGGCAGAAGATTCCAGCAAAGATCGCCCAAGAGTGAAGAGGACGAAGGCACAGGGGCAGCAGCAATGGACGCTGCTGATTAATGTATCTGGTTAAATTTTACTCTTTCATATTTTGAATTTTTGGGGTGTACACTAGTACACCCTTACTTGTGTGATTAGTCAGTAGTGCGTTGTTCGTTGTCATTTGTCAAAAGTGAATTACCAATTACCAATTACCCATTACCAATTCCCTGAATTGAAAATTATTTTCCGCTGAGTTGAGTCCGGGCATTAATAATAGCCTCTCTAACTTGAAAAAACCCTGTGCCTCCATAGCTATTGCGGGCTGCAACAACTTGACGAGGGGCTATAGCTTCATAAATATCCGCTGCAAAGGCAGGATGAATTTCTTGCCACTCTTCTAACTGCAAATCTTTAAGTAGTTTATCGGCAGCAATACTGGTTTTCACGACTTTACCAACAATATTATAAGCTTCTCGGAAGGGTACACCACGGGCAGCGAGATAATCTGCAACATCTGTAGCATTAGCAAAGTCCTCTGTAACCGCTGTTGCTAATCGCTGATGACGAAATTCTAAACCTTCTTGCAGTAAAATTGTCATTGCCTCTAAACAGGCTTTAACTGTGTTCACGCTGTCAAAGATACCTTCTTTGTCTTCCTGTAGGTCTTTGTTATAAGCCAGTGGTAAACCCTTCATAATCACTAACATGGCTTGCAAATGACCAAATACCCGCCCTGTTTTCCCTCTGACTAATTCTGGTACGTCGGGGTTTTTCTTTTGGGGCATAATGCTAGAACCTGTAGCACAGCTATCTTTAAGGGTGACAAAACGAAATTCTTCTGAAGCCCACAAAATCACTTCCTCGGAAAGACGGCTGAGGTGAACCATGATTATACTAGCAGCACAGAGAAATTCTATGGCAAAATCCCGATCGCTCACCCCGTCCAAGCTATTAGCATAAACGTGATCAAAATGCAATAAATTGGCTGTATAGTGGCGGTCAATAGGAAAAGTTGTTCCCGCTAAAGCCCCACAACCCAAAGGGGAGATATTCACTCGGCTATAAACGTCTGCTAACCGTTCCCAGTCCCGTTGTGCCATCTGAAAGTATGCTAGTAAATGATGTGCTAAACTCACGGGTTGAGCCCGTTGCAGGTGGGTATAACCAGGAATCAGCGTTTCTACATTTTTTTCGGCTATATCTAGTATAACCCCTTGAAACTCCCGCAATTGCTGGCGAATTTGTTGAATTTGATCCCGGAGGTACAATCTAGTATCAGTACCTACTTGATCATTGCGAGAACGGGCTGTGTGTAGCTTTTTACCGACATCCCCGACAATTTCCGTTAGTCGCTTTTCTACAGCAAAATGCACATCTTCGGAGTCAATACCGGGCTGAAATTGTCCCTGGTGGTATTCTTGACGAATTTGTTCTAAACCTGTAAATAGTATTTCCCCTTCTTCATGGGAAATTATCCCCGTGTGAGCTAACATTTTAGCATGAGCTTGAGAACCAGTAATATCATATTCGATAAGTTCAATATCAAAACCTATACTGGCATTAAAGCGAGCGATCGCCGGATGTAGCGCGGACTCAAACCGCTGACTCCAAGTTTGTTTTTTGGTCATAAATCTGAAGAGAGGAAGAATGTGCTAATAGATATTAAATAGATATTAGAGGATGTTTCTAAAGTCTAAACTAATACATGATTTGGCCTTTGTAAACCTTGATTTTCCCTTATTTCCACTCAAGGAGGACTTTACTGGTGTAGTAGCGTTCCGCAGGTGAAAACAGGAATTTTATCACCAATTACCACTTACCTATTACCAGTCTCAACTAGATAACTAGCAACTTGGGTTATTTTACCTTGTTATCTGACTATGTTTCTGCTGTCAAGCGTAATTTTTCTGAAGTTCTTAAAATTTGTCCCGCTAAAACCGCTGCACCAAAGCCATTATCTATATTTACCACACCTATACCAGCAGCGCAAGAATTGAGCATTGTCAATAGAGGTGCTAAACCGGAAAAACTTGCACCATAACCAATACTAGTAGGAACAGCAATCACTGGACAATCTGCCAAACCAGCTACTACACTAGGTAAAGCCCCTTCCATACCTGCTACGACAATTAATACTGACGCTGATTCTAATAGGTGACGGTTACTGAGTAAACGGTGTATTCCCGCTACACCTACATCCCAAAGACGCTGTACAGAGAAACCAGAAAGTTCAGCAGTGACAGCCGCTTCTTCAGCAACAGCTAAATCAGCAGTACCAGCGGAAAGAATGCCGATTTTACCACGGAATTTGACTTCAATTACCGAGGGAACAATGGCACAGATTCGGGCTTGTTCATAATATTGTATACTTCTAACTTTTTTTTGAATTGCGGAATATACTTGAGGTTCTATACGAGTAGCCATGACTACAGAAGTCCGATGTCGCATTACCTCCATAATTTGAGCAATTTGTTCCGGTGTTTTACCAGGTCCCCAAATTACCTCCGGGAAACCGGTTCTTAATTGACGGTGGTGGTCTATTTTAGCAAACTCACCTACAGATTGATAGGCTAAATCTTTGAGGGAGTCGAAGGCTATCTCTGGGGTTATTTTACCATTAGCGACGGATTCTAAGAGCGATCGCAAATTTTCGGGTTGAGTCATGGGATTTTGGATTTTGGATTTTAGATTTTAGAGTTCTCTTATTCAGTCAACAGTTAACTATTTCGTAACTTTAATTTCATGAATATTCCAAAAAGCACCACCAAGAGCGGAAAATTGGATACCTTGAAACCGGTTCCGAATTCCTGACATAGCGTAGGAATTAACCAAATAAATAAAAGGTAAATATTCCTGGGTTAATTGCTGACTTTCCCAATAAATTTCTTTAACTTTCTCTTCATCAAATTCCTGCGCCCCTTGAATATAAAGATCATTAATTTTGATTTCCCAAGGTGTAACTTCTCTCCCTTCAATTGGTTTCTGTCCGGCTTGAGGTTTTTGATTAAACATATGTAAACCTCCTTCAGGTGACCACACATTTGCACCATCATTTGGTTCTAAACCCCCTGTTAAGCCTATTAAACAAGCATCCCAATCTAAAGTATTAGAAAGTTTGTCTATAAAGGTATTCCAAGCCAAAGGTGTGAAATCTACTTGAATACCGATTTTACTTAAATCCTGTTTAATTTGTGAACCCATTGATTCTCGAATTTTATTCCCAGCATTTGTTAATAATGCAAATCTCACCTCATTACCTTGATCATCTAGTAAGAGATTTTTGTCATTATATTTGAATCCGGCTTGTAGTAGTAATTGTTTAGCTTTATCGGGATTATATTTGTAAACCTTCAAGCCTTTTTCTGGTGGTAAAAAATAAGGACTTTGGACAGAAATAGGAGAATCTTGAGGTGTACCTAAACCACGAAAAGTATTATTTAACATGGTTTGTCTATCAATAGCATAGGCTACAGCCTGACGAAATTGGACATTATTAAACCATTTAGATTTAATAGGATCAACTAATGGCTTATCATTTCTTGTTCCCTTATTTAAATTAAAAGACATAAAGGAAGTAGTAGAACTAGGACCACCATTATATATTTTAAAGTTACCTTGTTTTTCTTGAACTTTTAATAGAGAAAAATAATCAGGGGAAACCCCAATAGCATCTAAATCTCCAGAGCGAAATTGGAGTAAAGCCGTATCAGTTGATTCGACAATTTGCCAAATTATCCGTTCAATATATGGTTGGGATTTACCTTGAACATCTTTACGCCAATAATAGGGGTTACGACGAAAAATTATCCGTTGACTTGTATCATATCTTTCCAGTTTGTAAGGTCCATTAACAATCAGTTCTTCAGGAGGAGTATCAACACCCCATTTACTTAAAAACTCTAGTTTACCATCTTTATTTTTGGTTTTGACTGATTTTTCTAAGATATGAGCAGGTAAAATAGACGATCCTGTACTCAGCAAAAAAGGTCTAAATGGTTCAGGTACACTAAATTCTACTCTCCTATTATCTATTTTTTTAACTGTTGGTAATTTGCGATCTTTCCCCACTCTTAAAACATCTCTAGTGTCTGTGGGTATGTCTTGATTTAGATAAATATCATTGTAGGTAAAGACGACATCATCAACTGTTAATGGTTCTCCATCTGACCATTTTAAACCTTCGCGCATGGTAAAGGTTATTTTGGTTTTATCTGGTGATATTTCCCAAGATTTGGCTAATGCTCCTTCTATTTTACCGTCAATGGGATTTTGGGTTAATAGTCCCTCATAAGTGTAACCAAAAATATTTGGTGATTCGGAACTCAACGCAGCATTAAATGTTTTTGGATCACTAAGAATACTGGTTACTAATTGGGGTACTTGAGCGGTACTGGTTTTTAATTTGGTTGGGTTACAAGCGGTAATTCCTATTGCTGTAAAAGCAATGATTGTTATTAGTAATAAAAACCGTTTTGTGTGATTGAGTATTATTTTAGTTAATGTCATAGTTTCGGTAATTAAATAATTATTTTTAAGTTAATGAACGAGAGTTAAACCAATCGAGAAAATGCTGTGTCATTGTAAAATATCTGATTCCAGCATTGCGTAAAGCATATTTAACTTCAGGTTTATCAAAGTCTTTAGTATTGTTGCTGATAAAAGCCTTTTCTTGCCTAGGAGATGTAGGTAAAGTAGCATGATGAATAATAGTCCGTAAAATCAAGTTATCCATGAGATCATTGTTAACTAACATTTGTCCTGGTTGAGTTAAAATTGCACTACAAGTATCTTGTAGTATATGATTTTCTAGATATATACACTTGCTCTTAGCTTGTTGTCTATCTATTGCTCTGGAAAGACGAGTATCTAAATCGTTCAATAAATAGTTATTATCAATAATTGCTTGGTCTAAATTAACTGCTAGAGATTGAGCATGATTAGAAGAAAGATCGCGTCTAGCTTCCCGTCTTCTTTCATTCATTATTTTTGTGAAATTTGTTATTGCTTGCTTTTTCTGTTTAAATACTGCCATGGCTTCAATATAACAAATATTTGGTATATATATTTGAATAGAAGGTGGAGGATTAAATAATAGTAAATCTGCTTGTGGATCTTGTCCTTCTGCAATGGACATTAAGAAATTAGTTTCTATGTAAAGTATTGTCACCTGGATTCACCTAATAATTAACGTTGATTCTAATTTTATTCATCCTGTGTATAAGTATCTCCATCTTTCATTTTTTCCAATAACCCAATTTTGGATAATTCTTTTGTTCCTGGAGGTATTTCTGATTTCCAATGATATGCTAAATCTCTTAACCAAGCTTCTATAAGTGTTCTCAAGTATAAATACAATATTTTGCTATTGCTAAATTCTGGTTCATAATGGCTAAGAATATCCGCAGAAAACAGAGAAATGACGGGATTTAAAAGGTGTTCACTGTTTGATTTAAAAATAGTTATGTTCTGTAGGTTAGCTGACATGGCAAAGCGAATATCTTTTTCGGCATTCTGTAAATACAATTGTGTAACTTCTGATAACAATTTTTTGGACTGTCTTTCTTGTAACTGAATATCAACTAATAATGCAATTTCTTGATTTTTGTCTACTACAATAATATCTGGTTGAGAAAGGGAAAATAATTTTTCTAATTCCGTAGGTGAATTAGACAAAGTATTTTTGAGACTAGAAATAAGCCTCATTTTAATTAGTTCTTCTGGTTTTTCTAAACTAAACATTCTCTTATTCTCCTATTAGTTATCAATTAATCACCACTTACCAACAAAACCACTGCATAAGCACAAATCCCTTCTTCCCTCCCCGTTGGTCCAAGTTTTTCATTAGTGGTAGCTTTGACACCAATTTGATTTGGTTCTACTGCTAAAACTGCTGCTAATGTATCCCGCATTGAATTAATATGAGGTTTTAATTTGGGACGTTCAGCAACTACAACAGAATCAATATTGCCGATTTTCCAACCTTGATCAAGAATTAGCTGATTGACCTGTTTTAATAATACAAGACTATCAGCCCCAGCCCATTGGGGATCTGTGGGGGGAAAATAATGACCAATATCCCCTAGAGATAATGCTCCCAACATTGCGTCTATAATTGCGTGAGTGAGAACATCAGCGTCACTGTGTCCTAACAAACCGAGTTCATGGGGAATGTGAATACCGCCTAAAATTAAATTGCGATCGCTCACCAATCTGTGTATATCGTAGCCATTACCAATTCTAATGTTCATAGTTAGTTGTTATTTGTTAATGGGGGAATCTTCTCCCTGTTACCTGTTACCCGTCGCCTGTCACCTGTCACCTGTTACCTGTCACCTGTTACCTGTCACCTGTTACCTGTCACCTGTCACCTGTTACCTGTCGCCTGTTCCCTGTTCCCTCTCTTCTTGCCATTTTTTCAGTAAATCGGGACGACGTAAAGCAGTACGTTCAATTTGTTGTTGAAAACGCCAACGGGCTATTTTACCATGATTACCACTTAGTAACACATCTGGAACTTTCCAACCGCGAAAATTAGCAGGACGAGTATACTGGGGAAAATCTAACAAACTTTCTTCAAAACTTTCAGTTTTGAGAGATTCCTCCTTACCTACAGTTCCCGGTAACAGACGCATCACGCCATTAATCAAAGCCATAGAAGGAATTTCGCCCCCAGTCAGGATAAAATCTCCTAAGGACACCTCACGAGTTACTAAATTTAGTACCCTTTCATCTACTCCTTCATAGTGACCACAGATGATAACTAATTGGTCGTAATTCGTGGCTAATTCGCGCAGCAAGGGCTGGTTAATCGTTTGTCCTTGGGGACTCATGAAAATCACATCTCGACGGGCTAGAATGGGCAAAGACTCCACAGCAGCAAAAATAGGTTCTGGCTTCATCAACATTCCCACCCCGCCGCCATAGGGTTCATCATCTACTTTGTGGTGCTTATCGGTGGTAAAATCTCTAGGGTTAGTCAGATGCACCTGAGCAATCTGTTTAGCTAAGGCCTTACCCAATAAACCAGAATGGAGAATTGAAGTAAAACAGTCAGGAAAAAGTGTAACTATATCAAAACGCACAGTAATTCGTATTCGATAGAACTAATCTTAGTGGTAGATACTGAGCAAACACAATAACTAATAGCTTAGACTGGCCTAAGCCATAGAAACGGCTAAAATCAAGAAAAAATCTACCAATAGTATCTAAAAGTACCATAACTTTTAGTTCTTTGGTGAAATCAAAAGTTTTTCTAATCACTGGATTTGTGTTTAAATTGTGTTTAAATATTGTCACCACTAAATTTAAGTTAATAATCCCACTAAAGTTAACAACTTCCGGGATGCATCCAGCCAGCCATGGCTACGCTATCAAAAGTAAGAGTGTCAAAACCTACTAAAGCCTAAATCTAGAAGGGAATTGTAGTTGGACTAAGACTATGAAAGCCCCATAGAAGTCGTAGATAGGTAAAAAACAATGGCACTGGCTATGAGAAAGACGGACATGATGTCATAGTTGAAGCCTCATGTCCGTCAAGCCGTGTCCTCTCACACCAAGCAAAAGGCGAAAATTAACAAGTACCAAACCTTGTTCAATTGACCTGAAGTTGTTGACTCCCTCAAGCACAAACACAATGCCGCAGTTAGAAGTTAAATCGCTGGAAATGAGGACACCCCAAGCAACTAAAACCGCCGTTATGGTTATCGGAGGCGCCGAAGATAAAGTTCATGGACGAGAAATTCTGAGAACTTTTTTTATTCGTGCTGGTGGTAACAAGGCGTATATTACAATAATTCCATCAGCCTCTCGGGAGCCTGCCATTATCGGTGGTAGGTATATCCGCATTTTTGAAGAAATGGGTGCGGAAAAGGTGGAAATTTTAGACATTCGTGAACGGGAACAATGTGAAAATCCTGAGATTAAAGCATCCCTCGAAGCCTGTAGTGGTGTCTTCTTGACAGGAGGAGACCAACTGCGCCTTTGTGGAGTCCTCTCCGATACACCAGCCATGGAAATTATCCGCCAACGGGTGAGAGCCGGACAACTGACTCTAGCAGGTACAAGTGCTGGAGCAGCTGTAATGGGCCATCACATGATCGCTGGCGGTGGGAGTGGTGAAACACCCAATCGTTCCCTGGTGGACATGGCAACCGGCTTAGGATTTATTCCTGAAGTGGTAGTTGACCAACATTTCCATAACCGGAATCGCATGGGACGACTTGTAAGTGCCATCGCCTCTCACCCTGATCGCTTAGGCATTGGTATTGATGAAGATACTTGTGCTGTGTTTGAACGGGATGGTTGGTTGCAAGTTATGGGTAAAGGTAGTGTTACTATTGTTGACCCCACAGAACTAACCCATACCAACGAACCTAATGTCAGTGCAAATGAACCATTGACTGTACATAATTTACGACTACATATCCTCAGTTACGGAGATCGCTTCCATCTTTACCAACGTACTGTTTTACCTGCTGTGCATCGCATCTCTAGCTAACGGGATAGAGTATCTAAAGTGACACTGACTTGACCGCGAATTGATTTCTTGCTGTCCCCAGATCCAGATTTAGATATGATCTCACCAGAAAAACTGTTCAAAATGAACAGTTTAGCGGTCAATTCCAGTCAGAAACTAGAATTTTGGTTCCGAATCTCCATCTACCTATTCCCATGAGAATCCTCAAGATCCAGACCTTACGCGGCCCAAACTACTGGAGCATTAGACGGCACAAGCTGATCGTTACGCGCCTCGACTTAGAGAATATTGCCGAAACTCCCTCCAATGAAATAACTGACTTTTATGAAGGATTAGTAGAGGCTCTGCCAAGTTTAGAGGGTCACTATTGTTCCCCCGGCTGTCGTGGTGGTTTTCTAATGCGGGTGCGAGAAGGCACTATGATGGGTCATATAGTGGAACACGTAGCCTTGGAACTCCAGGAATTGGCGGGAATGCACGTAGGTTTCGGTCGCACCCGTGAAACTGCCACACCTGGGATTTACCAGGTAGTGATTGAGTACCTAAATGAAGAAGCGGGTCGTTACGCAGCACGGGCAGCAGTAAGGCTATGTCAAAGCATTATTGACCGAGGCCGTTATCCGAAAGCCGAATTAGAGCAAGATATCCAAGACTTAAAAGACTTTTGGCGCGATGCAACTCTTGGACCTTCAACAGAAGCCATTATTAAAGAAGCTGAGAAAAAAGGCATTCCCTGGATGCCTTTACCAGCAAGGTTTCTCATTCAGTTGGGCTATGGTATCCATCAAAAACGGATTCAGGCCACAATGACCAACAACACAGGCATTCTCGGTGTAGAATTAGCTTGTGATAAAGAGGCCACTAAACGTATTCTCTATGCCAATGGTATACCAGTTCCTAGAGGTACAGTCATCAATTTCTTTGACGATTTGGAAGAAGCTATTGAATATGTTGGCGGTTATCCAATCGTTATTAAGCCTTTAGATGGCAATCATGGCCGTGGTATCACCATTGATATCAGAAACTGGAAAGACGCAGAAGCAGCCTACGAAATGGCTAGACAAGTTTCTAACTCAATCATTGTCGAGCGATATTATCTTGGCCGCGACCATAGGGTATTAGTAGTAAATGGCAAAGTAGTCGCTGTAGCAGAAAGAATCCCCGCCCATGTCGTGGGTAATGGCAAGTCTACTATTCTAGAACTAATTGAAGAAACTAACCAAGATCCTAAGCGCGGTGAAGGTCATGATAATGTCCTCACTAAGATTGAACTAGACCGTAGTAGCTATCAGCTACTAGAAAGACAAGGTTATACTATCAATAGTGTGCCTCCATCAGGAGCAATTTGTTATCTACGGGCAACGGCAAATCTAAGCACAGGTGGTAGTGCTGTAGACCGTACGGACGAAATTCACCCAGAAAACGTTTGGTTAGCACAACGGGTAGTCAGAATCATCGGTTTAGATGTTGCTGGTATAGATATTGTCACTTCTGATATTAGCCGTCCTTTGAGAGAATTAGATGGTGTGATTGTCGAAGTTAATGCCGCTCCTGGTTTCCGAATGCACGTCGCCCCCAGCGTGGGTATACCCCGCAATGTCGCTGGTGCTGTGATTAATATGCTATTCCCCAATGATCAAGCCAGCCGTGTTCCCATTCTCTCAGTAACCGGGACAAATGGCAAAACCACTACTACCCGCCTATTGGCACACATTTATAAGCAAACAGGTAAGGTGGTTGGTTATACGACCACAGACGGTACTTATATCGGTGATTTCTTGGTAGAATCAGGGGATAATACTGGTCCTCAAAGCGCCCATGTCATCCTCCAAGATCCTACTGTAGAGGTGGCGGTATTAGAATCTGCTCGTGGTGGTATTCTCCGCTCTGGACTCGGTTTTGATAATGCTAATGTGGGTGTAGTATTAAATGTATCTGCGGATCATCTGGGTATCGGTGATATAGATACTATAGAGCAATTAGCCCATCTTAAAAGCGTAGTTGCTGAAGCTGTATTCCCTGATGGTTATACTGTACTCAATGCTGATGATCCACGGGTTGCGGCTATGGCAGAAAAAACTAAGGCCAATGTTGCTTATTTTACCATGAATCCCGATTCAGAACTGGTGCGAAAGCATATCCAAAAGGGAGGAGTAGCCGCAGTCTATGAACATGATTATCTGTCAATTGTTAAAGGTGATTGGACACACCGCATTGAAAGAGCGGAAAATATCCCCTTGACAATGGGCGCAAGAGCGCCATTTATGATTGCTAATGCTTTAGCCGCAAGTTTGGCAGCTTTTGTCCAAGATGTCACAATTGAGCAAATTCGTGCTGGTTTGAGAAGTTTCCGCGCTTCTGTAAGTCAAACCCCAGGACGCATGAATTTGTTTAATTTGGGTAAATACCACGCTTTAGTTGATTATGCCCATAATGCGGCTAGTTATGAGGCTTTGGGTTCATTTGTTCGCAACTGGACAACAGGACAGCGTATTGGTGTGGTTGGAGGTCCTGGAGATCGCCGTGACGAAGATTTTGTGATGCTGGGTAAGTTATCGGCGGATATCTTTGACTATATTATTGTTAAGGAAGATGATGATACCAGAGGACGGCCACGGGGTTCAGCCTCGGATTTGATTACTAAGGGTATTAATGAGGTTAAGCCTAATAGTCGCTTTGAATCAATTCTAGACGAAACTAAAGCCATTAACAAAGCCTTAGATATGGCTGCCGATGGTAGTTTGGTGGTGATTTTACCAGAAAGTGTTAACCGGGCGATCAAGTTAATTAAGTTGCGTGGTGTGATAGATGATGAAATACCACTACAAAACTCAATTAGCAATGATTCCCAGACAAAACTTTCTGGGGGGGTAGCACCTTCCTCTGTGGTCAATACGCCGATTTAGTGAACTTGATCTTGTTTGTAAATTGCCCCCGGACTAATTTATAATTTCGGTCTGGGGGTTAATTTTAGCTATAATTCATGTTATTTACGTTTAATAATTAACCAACCTCAGCCGATAAATACAAAAGTGGCAATAATGCTGAAAATTAATCACGGTAGCATTTAGATGAGGCTTCAATACTATCTTACCTCAGAGAGTCCTATACCCAACCAATCACTTAATTCCATAGCTAACCATTCTAATTCTGCTTCAGATTTCAGAGTATCAAGATTAAACTCAAATTTTTTCACTCCCGCCCAAATTTCTAATTTTGCTGGTTGTAGGGTTCTATCTTCCGAATCTCCAGTAAAATGTTGTGGTGTATAAATCAGTTTATTAATACTTGCTCTAGAAGCTGAACGACGACGGATTTTCCATTTTCCTAACCAAGCATTAAAAGTAATTTGTTCTTTATCTATACGTACTTTCACGCTGCCAAATAAAGGGTATAATATGCCAGCATATATCATCGAAAAACCAGCACCCCAAAAAGGTAATGAAAACAAAGCAAAGGGAATATTGGCGGGAAAAGGAGCAGAAAGAGCGCCAATAGTCCAAACTAATATAAATAAATTCCAAAATGTGGCAAAACACCCTATAAATACCATCGAGGGTTTAAAGCCAGTAGGGGGGATGGTAATTTCTAAAAAATCTTCATTTTTTGTGATTTGAATTTCACTACCTGCTGGTTTACCAACAGCTAAAGCTGTAATTTCGGTATATTTTCCCTCTCCCTGTTCTAAAGCTATTAGCGCTTGAGTTGCAGAAGAGAAACGCTTTTCTAAACTCGGTTCTGTGATTTTTTGCAACCAATTAGTAAAATAGGGACTAATATTAGTAAATTGCTCAAACTCAATGCAAAAATCCTTTTGGGGTAAATCTGCTGGGTGAGTCCCCGTCACCAAATAAATTATTGTGCATCCTAAGCTATAAAGGTCAGAAGCGGGAACTGTGCGGCCTCCAAACTGTTCTTGTGGCATATAACCATAGGTTCCGACAATCGTTCTTGTCCCTCCTTCTGCTGCTAAAACAGTCTGAACTGAACCAAAATCTACTAAATAAACTGAACCGACGCTATTACCAGAACGTTCTCCTAATAAAATATTACTAGGCTTAATATCACGATGGATAACTGGTGGATTTAAGTTATGTAAATATATAAGAATTTCTAAAAGTGCTTTGGCAATTTCTTGGACTTCAACTTCTGTAAATTTTCTCCCAGTTTGTAAATATTGTTCTAGGGTTTGGGCTGGGATATAAGTCTGGACGAGGGCAAATCCTTTATATATAGGGGAATTAACCTCAAAATAGTCTAAGTAAGCTGGAATAAAAGGATGTGATAAAGATTTTAAAGTTTGGGCTTCCCTTTCAAATAATTTCAGATCATCCCATTCAAAATCACCACCAAAAGCAAGTAACTTGACAATTACCGATTTTCCAGTTACTACATCAGTAGCTAGGAAAGTGCTTCTACCAGCTTTTTTGCCTAACTGTTGTTGAATCTCGTAACGATTGGCTAATATTTCCCTATTCATGATCATTACAGTATCCTTGTGTCACTCATGAGCATAAATACCAAAATTATCTTACCCATTCCTGATTTTAATTTAATTGTTAATTTAATTGTTAATTTTAATTTTTAATTGCTTATGCCTTCCCCACTTTGGCCTTATATTACTCCAGGGATTCCCGATGAATTATTTGAGCATTTACCAGGTATTCCCCTCAGTCAGCGAGAATTAAGATTGTTGTTGATTTCTCAACTGCGACTACAAGCAGATTCAATATTGTGGGATATTGGTGCGGGAACGGGTACAATTCCTATAGAGGTGGGTTTATTGTGTCCCCAAGGACGGGTAATTGCAATTGAACGTGATGAGGATGTAGCTAACCTGATTAAACGCAATTGCGATCGCTTTGAAGTGAAAAACGTAGCAGTTATTGAAGGTAGCGCCCCGGAATGTTTAAAGCAAATCAAGTTACAACCTGATCGTATTTGCATTGAGGGGGGAAAAGCGATAAATGAAATTGTCCAAGCTGCATGGCAATATTTACCCACATCTGGACGAGTAGTGGCAACAGCTGCTAATCTAGAAAGTCTGTATGCTATTTCTCAAAGTTTTTCCCAATTGAGAGTGAGAAATATCGAAGTTGTCCAGTCAGGGGTGAACCGTTTGGAAACACGGGGTTATTCTCAAACTTTTGTAGCTGGAGATCCCATTTTTATTCTCAGTGGTGAGAAATTAGACTAAATTTGAATGAATTAAAACTTCTGCGGTTTTCGGTTTTGGATTCAATCCAAAATCTAAAATCCAAAATCCAAAATACTATTATGCCCTGGTCTCGAATTGTTAGTGGAATTATTGCGATTGTCATGGCGCTGTCTTCAACCCTATTAGGGGGGTGGTATTTCACCATAGCGATCGCTATTGTTGTATTTTTAGGTCAACAAGAATATTTTAACTTAGTGCGTTCTCGCGGCATTACACCAGCAGTAAAAACTACTATGTTTGTCAGTCAAGTTTTATTGGCAATTTGTACTCTTAATGCTAGTTTAGCTGATGCAATTATGCCCATAGCAGGAACACTGATTTGTTTTTATCTACTTTTTCAACCTAAACTAGCCACAATTGCCGATATTTCCGCTTCTATTATGGGTTTGTTTTATGTAGGTTATTTACCAAGTTACTGGGTACGCTTACGGGAAATTAATCATGATCTTACCAGCAATTTGCCTTTAGGTGGTTATTGGCCATCCCATTGGGAGGATATTGGACAAGGCAATTTTAGCGCCCTATCAACAGGTTTAACAACCACTATCCTCGCTTTTTTGTGTATTTGGGCTGCTGATATTGGTGCTTATATTATTGGTAAATTCTTCGGTAAAACTCGTTTATCGGATATTAGTCCCAGAAAAACCGTAGAAGGTGCAGTTTTTGGTATTGCTGCTAGTTTGGCCGTGGCTGTGACAGGTGCTTATTTTCTCCATTTTCCCTACTGGTTAATTACCGGTTTAACATTGGGTTTGATTATTGGTATTGCTAGTTTATTAGGTGATTTAACGGAATCGTTACTTAAACGTGATGCGGGTGTGAAAGATTCTGGACAATTAATCCCCGGACATGGTGGTATTTTAGATCGGACTGATAGTTATATTTTTACCGCTCCTTTAGTTTATTATTTTGTGACGTTGCTTTTGCCGCTTTTACAAACAACTCTGTAATTCGTAATTTGCGGTTTATTGTCACATATCAGTATGAAATCCTGAAAATCCTTAAGTCCTGGATATCCTGATTCAGGCAGATGCCTATGGGTTAATGTTAATGCGTCCATAACAAATCAGTTGTCCCGGTATCAGAGAGATTTCTTTAATATCAACATCTGTCCCCAGATTTATAATATCAGGAGCATATCCTTCTAGAATAACTTCTTCGTCGCTTTTGATCTCAACTTGTGTCAATTGCAGTTCTTGTCCGTTGAGTAGTTTTAAGTATAAATGAATATTAAAGAATGTTTCTTGCTTATCAGAAATAGTTATACCATGCAGGATCAATAACTGATTGTCAAGGGTAATTTTTCGCCAACTAAGGGACTTGAAATTTATTCCAGATTGTGGTATTAAGGTAATCAGTAAATCATTTATAGCCGTCAATAATAATGGAGATGAGAGGGAGTTATTAAGATCCTGTTCCTCAACTATTAGTTTACCAACAACAGGTACTATTTCTAATAATTGCAGCGGCTGTCCTCTCAATATTGATGAGACATTAAGTTGTATTTTTTCGGCATAAAGTTCGATTTCTGTGATATGAATTCCTCGATACACAGCTTTACTAGCAGAAATAGATACCCCAGGAATACAACCAGAAAAAAGTTGGCGATCGCTCGCTTTGATATGTACATCTAAACCCGATACTTGATTTAACTGGGTTCTTATCCATAACTTGATTGCTGAAGTCAAAACTTTTGTAATGAGCTTAAATTTGTTATTATCTGTATTTGGGGAACTTGTTTCTATCATTTTCCAGTAATTATATGTAAATATGTTTAGCTATTAAGTCAGGACTTACGCAACTGGCACATTAGCAAGGTGCATGACTACCGTCTACAATAGAATTTTAGTGTGACACTTGCGCAAGTGCTATAAGTATCTTAAATAGTTCTTAACTGTAATATAGGAGTTTTTTCACAAAAAAGTCAAAAAATCAGTAATATAATAGTATTCAATGAGAAATAAAAGTGACAATTAAAACATGGAGGAACGATTACAAAAAATTTTAGCTCAATGGGGCATTGCCTCCCGTCGTGAAAGTGAAGAAATGATTAGACAATCAAGGGTGCGTGTTAATGGCATATTGGCACATTTAGGTCAAAAAGTCGATCCCCAACGAGACAAAATCTTGATTGATGATCTACCAGTCCTGACGGAACAACGTCCATCTTTGATCTATTTATTGCTGCATAAACCAGCAGGATTTGTATCTACTTGCCATGACCCCCAAGGAAGACCAACTGTCCTGGATCTGCTACCCTCAGAATTAAGAGAGGGATTGGGTATTCACCCCGTTGGTCGTTTGGATGTAGACTCTACAGGAGCGTTAATCCTGACAAATGATGGGGAATTAACTTATGGACTTACCCATCCTAGTCATAGTATTTCTAAGAGCTATCGTGTTACTGTCCAAGGACATCCCCCCGCAGCAGTTATTCAAAGGTGGAGTCAGGGTGTAATTCTGGAAGGAAAAATCACCAGACCAGCCCGGGTGCGTTTAATTGAAACTTATATTAACCAAAGCTGTTTAGAAATTGTTTTACAGGAGGGAAGAAATCGGCAAATTCGTCGTGTAGCCGAACAGTTAGGATATCCAGTTATCAAGCTACATCGGACGGCCATCGGTTCAATTCAATTAAAGACGGCAATAACACCATTTTTGCAAGTTGGTGAATATCGTCATTTAACTCAAGACGAGATGATTTTTTTAAGCAAGCAGATAAATCGCACACCCATAAAGACAAAGCTGAGTTAAGGAGTAAAGGAAAAACATGAAATGGTTCAGAAAGAAGGATGAACAGCCAATCAAACCTTCTATCAAGCAACATCAAAGTGAAAAGTTGATACAGCTTGGCTCTCAACTGGCTTCCCTACGTCAGGAAAAGAATTTAACTCTTGATGAGTTAGTCCTCTTCACCAGAATTCCTCGACGACTTTTGCAAGCCATTGAAGAAGGTAATTTAAGCGACCTACCAGAACCAATTTATATTCAAGGTTTAATTAGGCAGTTTGCAGATGCTTTAGGAATTAAGGGGAGGGAATTTGCCAGTCATTTCCCGATTGGTTATCAACCAGTGGCTTTTAAATCCACTTGGAAAAACCAAAACATTGCTCAATTCCGTCCTATACATCTTTACCTGTTTTACATTGTTTTGATTTTCTGCTCTGTTAACAGTTTATCTCATTTATTAAATAATGCCACATTGCAGTCCAATAATCGCCAAATTCAATCAAAGACAGCACAGCCATCAACAGAACAAGAAACATCTTCTAATAAACAGCCCAGTAGTAAACAGGATCAGTCTGTACAAGTTGGTGTTACCTTAAAAGCCTCCTCATGGATTAGTGTGGTGACAGATGGTAAAACGGCTTTTGAAGGAGTTTTACCACAAGGTTTTAGTCGTACTTGGAAAGCTAGTCAGCAGCTGATAGTAAAAACTAATAATGCTGGTGGGGTGTTAATGAGCGTGAATCGGCAGAAAGCCAAAGAAATGGGGGAAATTGGCAAAACCGAGGAAATCAAGATCGCTGCTGGACCAAACTAACCGGAAATCATCATCATCGTTAAATTTTGGCTTATTTTGGCTTTTGGCTTGATCTCAATCAAGGGTGGTTTGATCAAAAACTTGGGGTTTTCGTCTATTCAGTCAAACCAGGACAAAATAGCGAAAACATCAGTTTTTTTTCGCGTTTATTAGCCCAAATTTATTTAACTAACTTAGGATTGTCTAGGGGCGCGTCCACAACGCAGGGTGAGAGTTTTTAAGCGATCGCTTAATTCTTGGGTTAATACACCCGCTTGATAACGCCATTGCCAATTTCCCTCCGCTGTACTTGGAAAATTCATTCTTGCATCAGTTCCCAAACCTAATACATCCTGTAAAGGTATAATCGCCTGATTAGCGATAGAACTCAAAGCTAATCTAATTAAATCCCAGTTTATGCCGTCAGGACTAATACAACCTAAATACAACAATAAATTTTGCTTTTCGTAATCATTTGCAACATTAAACCAGCCCACAGTTGTATCATTGTCATGAGTGCCAGTATAAACTACAGCATTACGATTGTAGTTAAAGGGTAAAAAGGGATTTCCGGGATCAGAACCAAAAGCAAACTGTAATACCTTCATTCCTGGAAACTCAAATTGATCTCGTAGTGCTTCCACTTCTGGGGTGATAATCCCCAAATCCTCCGCGAGCACAGGTAACTTACCTAACTGCTTTCTAATAGTTTCAAATAAAGCCACACCGGGTGCTTTAATCCATTCACCATTCATAGCAGTTGTTTCACCTTGGGGTACAGCCCAATAAGCCTCAAAACCCCGGAAATGATCAATGCGAATGATATCTACATAATCCAGCATGGCCTCAAAACGCAGCACCCACCATTTAAAGTCTTGTTTTTGTAATTCTTCCCAATTATACACCGGATTTCCCCATAATTGACCAGTGGCACTAAAATAGTCTGGTGGGACTCCGGCCATTAACGCCGCTGCTCCTGTTTCCTCGTCTAGAGCAAATATCTCAGGATTAGCCCAGACATCAGCGCTATCATGGGCTACGTAAATGGGGATATCACCAATAATTTCTACACCATTTTCATTAGCATAGTTTTTCAGTTCTGACCATTGACGGAAAAACTCATATTGGACAAACTTATAATAAAAAATTTCTGCCGCTAACTCTTGTTCCATCGCAGCTAAAGCCGCTGGTTCACGCTTTGCCAATTCCGGCTCCCAATTATGCCAGCCTGCACCATTTTGGGCATCTTTAAGAGCCATAAACAGAGCGTAATTATTTAACCAATAGCCTTTATCAGTACAAAACTTGCTAAAAGCTTGTTTTTGAGTTAAAGTTGCCTTAGTTTTAAAATCTTCACAAGCTTTAATCAGTAAATTAACCTTAACCCGGATAACTTCCTGAAAATCTACATAATCTGCCGGAAAATCTGGTAAATCAGCCAAATCTGATTCAATTAACAAACCCTCCTCTAGCAACTTGTCGGGACTAATTAAAAAGTAATTTCCCGCCATTGCAGAATAGCACATATAGGGAGAATTACCGTAACCAGTCGGACCTAGAGGTAAAACTTGCCAATATTGCTGGTGACTATTTTTAAGAAAATCAATAAAATCATAGGCTTCCAGTCCTAAATCCCCAATACCAAAACGACTGGGGAAAGAACTGGGATGTAGTAGAATACCACTGGATCTAGGAAAAGGCATATTTAACCTGAAATATAGGAAAGGGTAATCGTTTATCAGTTACGCATCGAATTTATCATGGCATGGTTAATCTTGACTGTTGTGATTTGTGAAGAAATAAGAAGATGAATCACAATAATCTATTGTACTCACTCAGATCCCCATTGAACAAGTCGAGGATCTATAAACCTACATATTAACAAATGAACAATGACTTATAGAAATCCTGCACCCACTGTTGATATCATTATTGAGTTAATTGATAGACCTCATCGCCCTATTATTCTCATTGAAAGACATAATGAACCTTTAGGGTGGGCGCTACCTGGTGGTTTTGTGGATTATGGTGAAACTGTGGAAAAAGCTGCAATTAGGGAAGCAGAGGAAGAAATAGGGTTAAAAGTAGAGTTAATTCAACAATTTTTAGTTTATTCTGATCCCCGTCGTGATTCTCGTCAGCATACAATTAGTATTGTGTTTTTAGCAACAGCTACAGGTCAACCTTTAGCGGGTGATGATGCTAAGGGTGTGGGTATTTTCGAGCCTTGGTGTGTTCCTAGTGATTTGTGTTTTGATCACGACCGGATTTTGCGAGATTATTGGCAATATAGAAATTATGGGATAGGTCCTAGATTGGGGTGAGGGATTTTAATATCATGTCCGGTTGAACACTTATTATATCTGTTGAGGCTGGTAATGGGTAATTGGTAATTGGGAAAAGGCAATACAATGACGAACTATATCGTCAGTGATTAGGCAGACACGATATAACAGTAAATTCATCTGAACCTAAGTAAATATAGGCAGCTATTAATTCCAAATAGAAAGAGTTATTAAACCACTTATGTGACATAGTTTAACTAATCATTAATTGATAACAAACCAGGGGGAGGGGTAATTTCAACGCGACGATTTTCCAAATCCACAACAGGGACAATTTCCATCACAAAGGGAATTAAAACTGTTTTTCCGGCTTTATCTTCAGCAAAAGCAGAATCTAATTTTACTTCTAATAAATCATGACCTGAAGGTAATATATCTACCAGTGTTCCCACCAACTCCCCAGAAGATTGCATAAAAACCTGCAATCCTAACAAGTCTATCACATGAAACTCACCCGCTGCCAATTTAGGGCGATCGCTTATAGGCACAAAGAACCGACAATCACGCATATTTTCAGCTTGAGAGCGATCGCTTAAATTTTTAGTTTATTCTGATCCCCGTCGTGATTCTCGTCAGCATACAATTAGTATTGTGTTTTTAGCAACAGCTACAGGTCAACCTTTAGCGGGTGATGATGCTAAGGGTGTGGGTATTTTCGAGCCTTGGTGTGTTCCTAGTGATTTGTGTTTTGATCACGACCGGATTTTGCGAGATTATTGGCAATATAGAAATTATGGGATAGGTCCTAGATTGGGGTGAGGGATTTTAATATCATGTCCGGTTGAACACTTATTATATCTGTTGAGGCTGGTAATGGGTAATTGGTAATTGGGAAAAGGCAATACAATGACGAACTATATCGTCAGTGATTAGGCAGACACGATATAACAGTAAATTCATCTGAACCTAAGTAAATATAGGCAGGTATTAATTGCAAATAAAAAGATTTATTAAAACACTTATGTGACACAGTTTAACTAATCATTAATTGATAACAAACCAGGGGGAGGGGTAATTTCGACGCGACGATTTTCCAAATCCACAACAGGGACAATTTCCATCACAAAGGGAATTAAAACTGTTTTTCCGGCTTTATCTTCAGCAAAAGCAGAATCTAATTTTACTTCTAATAAATCATGACCTGAAGGTAATATATCTACCAGTGTTCCCACCAACTCCCCAGAAGATTGCATAAAAACCTGCAATCCTAACAAGTCTATCACATGAAACTCACCCGCTGCCAATTTAGGGCGATCGCTTATAGGCACAAAGAACCGACAATCACGCATATTTTCAGCTTGAGAGCGATCGCTTACTCCTTTTAATCTAATCACATAGAGATTTTTACTCTCAATATAGCGTCCACTTAATAATTCTACAGGTTGAAGTTCCGTTTCTCCTGGACGTAATAACCAGCGTCTTCCTGGTTCTTCAAAGCGTTCGGGAAAATCAGTATCAGGATAAACCCGCAACTCCCCATTTAAACCTTGAGGTGCGACAATTTTACCAATTTCTAACCAATCATCAAGATTAGGAATTGGTTGAGAATGGGGTTTCTCAGCCCTTACCGCACCAGGAAGAGGTGATTTTTGAGCTTTTACCGCTGCTGGCTGCTTCCTGCTTCCCTGCAATATTTTCTTCGTGTTCTTTGCGTCTTCGTGGTTCATTTCTCTTACACACTTATAGCCGCAACTTGATAAACCCGTTCAGCAACCTTAGCTAAACGCTGCATACCGATAATAATCTCCTCATCACTACCAGTCAAACTAATTCTGAGACATTGGTGTTTGTGTTCCCATTCCTCTTGTAAACCGGGGAAGAAACTACTACCAGGAACAACAATCACACCAACTTTCTTTAATTCCTGGTAAAATTCCCAATCAGTCATGGGTAAATCTTGCAACCACAACCAGCCAAAAATCGCTCCTTCACCACGATGTAAGAACCAGGGTAAATTTTTTGGCATTGCCAATGCTAATGTACTTTCTAACACATCAAACTTTTTCTGGTAGAAAGGACGAATCACATTTTCAGCGATATTTGCTAATATACCTGATTCTATGGCGCGAGCGGCGATCGCTTGACCATATCGAGAAGAATGAATTCCCACATTAGTTTGGAAACATTCTAAGACCTGAATTAGCTTTTCATCACCAATAGCCACCCCAATGCGTTCTCCAGGCAATCCCGCCTTTGATAAACTCATACAGTGGAGGATATTCTCCCCAAATACGGGAGTCATGTCTGTAAAATTCAAAGCTGGGAACGGAGGCGCGTAAGCAGAATCAATTAATACAGGAACATGATGAGGTTCAGCTAAGGCGGTGATTTTGTTCACTTCATCACTAGTTAAAACATTACCAGTAGGATTACAAGGACGAGAAAAGATCACACAACCAGTATTTTCTGTAATGGAAAGTTGGTTAAAATCAGGACGATATTTAAAACGGTGTGCGTCCTTATCAATATCCAAAGTAGGCTTATAAGCGACTAAAGCTTCTGGGAACAAACAAACACCACCATAACCAGTATAATCTGGACTTAAAGGCAGGACAATTTCCTTTAAATTACCATCTTGAGTATAACCACCGAAAGCATTAGCAGCATAAAAATAGATAGTTTGACTACCCGCAGTAATTAAAATATTCCGGTCAGTTAAACTTAACCCATAACGCTGGTTAAAGTCCTTGACAATTGCGTCAATTAATGGTGAATAACCTTGACTTGAACCGTAACGACAAACAACCTCACCATATTCAGAACTAGCTAATAAATCTGCCGTACAATCCCGCCATAACTGTTCCACCTCTGGTAAAATCAGGGGATTCCCGGCGCTCAAATTATATAATTCCTTTCCCTTACTAGCTCTGAGGGTTTCGTTAATATCTTTCATAATCGCTCTTACGCCAGTTAAGTTAGACATTTGAGCGCCAATTTTAGTAAGGGCAGGTTTGATCATGTTTATTACAGATTTCATTAATCGCCAAAGTGGGTAGTTGCAGCCAAGATCAAGTTTGTGGTCATAATCGCTAAAATAGCTGCTGCCTTCAACCAATCTAAACCGTAGTTAATCAGATAGGATATTTTTCTGGCAATGCCCACCACTTTAGCATACATAGAACAATTTGACAAGTAATCATGAAAAATATTCCTCTTCGCGCCTGGAGTGCCTCTGGGTGAGATAAAATTACGTAAATCCTCGCCAATCAAGAGAATCAAATGGAAATCAAAGCAGCAGTAGCATACAGTCCAGGAAAACCCTTAACAATTGAAACCGTCCAATTACAAGGACCACAAGCAGGGGAAGTATTAATTGAGATTAAAGCTAGTGGAGTATGTCATACGGATGCTTTTACCCTTTCTGGTGATGATCCTGAAGGTTTATTTCCGGCAATTTTAGGCCATGAAGGTGCTGGTATAGTTGTGGAAGTAGGGGCTGATGTCAAAAGTCTTAAACCTGGAGATCATGTAATTCCTTTATACACCCCTGAATGTCGTCAATGTGATTATTGTCTCAGCTTCAAAACTAATCTTTGTCAAGCAATTCGCGGCACACAAGGACGGGGTTTAATGCCAGATGGTACTAGTCGTTTTAGTATGGGTGGCGATATTATTCACCATTATATGGGTACATCCACCTTCGCTAATTATACGGTATTGCCAGAAATTGCTGTCGCCAAAATTCGAGAGGATGCCCCTTTTGATAAAGTTTGTTATATTGGTTGTGGCGTAACAACAGGTATTGGCGCGGTAATTTATACAGCTAAAGTAGAACCAGGTGCAAATGTAGTAGTTTTTGGTTTAGGGGGGATTGGTTTAAACGTCATCCAAGGAGCGCGAATGGTGGGTGCAAATAAAATTATTGGTGTAGATATTAATCCTAAGAAGCGGGCTTTAGCTGAAAAATTTGGTATGACAGATTTTGTCAATCCTCAAGAAATTGCGGGTGATTTAGTTCCTTATTTAGTAGACTTAACAAAAGGTGGTGCTGACTATTCTTTTGAATGTATTGGCAATGTTAATACCATGCGTCAAGCTTTAGAATGTTGTCATAAAGGTTGGGGTGTAAGTGTGATCATTGGTGTTGCTGGTGCGGGACAAGAAATCAGCACTCGTCCATTTCAATTAGTAACTGGAAGAGTTTGGAAAGGTTCGGCTTTTGGTGGTGCTAGAGGAAGAACTGATGTGCCAAAAATTGTAGATTGGTATATGGATGGTAAAATTAATATTGATGATTTAATTACTCATGTTATGCCGATAGAAAAAATTAATGATGCTTTTGATTTAATGCACAGGGGTGACTCTATTCGCAGTGTTGTGACTTTTTAGGTTTTTGTTTCGCGCTAAGACGCTAAGGAGCAAAGGCACAAAGTAAGAAAAGCTTTGTAATTAGGTTTAAGTTGACAAAAAAGATGTAGATTTTGATCCAGATGGATATCTGGTATATTTTACTTGCCAATCTACTTTCTATTATGTGACGTTAATGTGATCAGTAATAATCTCTAATTTGTCAATTTTCACAACTGGTAAACTGGTAAACTGGTAAACTGGTAAGAATTTTTATTTTTGGCTTATTTACCGATGTATCTTTATTCAGCCAACAGTCTTCTGGAGTGATTATGAGCGATTAGTACAACTGAATACTGACAAGCAATCAAGAATAATGATAAAGAAGGTAAAGGACAATAGAAGACCATAATTTATGGTTTAACTTGATGATGTTAAAAGTTTCCACAGTTAAACCGGAAAATGGTCAGAAGTTCGCTATGGTATTGCAAAGAAACAGCATCATGTAATGATAATGCCATGAACAAAACTGTTGAAGTTCACACCAGCGTGTCCGAACTAGTCCAACGGGCGCTAGAATTGATCCTGTCAAAAGTGGAAACTGCTATTAAGGAACGGGGACAATTTACAATTGCTTTATCAGGTGGCAGCACACCAAAACCTTTGTATGAAGCCATGGCCATGCAGGAGTTGCCCTGGGATAAAATTCATGTATTCTGGGGAGATGAGCGTTATGTGCCACCAGATCACCCTGATAGCAACGAACTGATGGCGCGACGTGCATGGTTAGATCAGGTTGCTATACCAGCAGCTAATATTCATGCTATCCCCACTTTGTCCGCTGATCCAGAAGTGGACGCAGCTAAGTATAACCAGCATCTGCAAACATTTTTTAATTCCGTATCTGGAGAGTTCCCGGCATTAGATGTAGTTTTATTGGGAATGGGTGATGATGCCCATACTGCATCTTTGTTTCCCCACACAGAGGCTCTCAATGTGTGCGATCGCTTAATTACTGTTGGTAACAAAGGGGACAGTCTCCGCATCACCTTTACTTACCCATTGATTAACGCGGCTCGCAGTGTGATTTTTATGGTTGCTGGTGCTAACAAAAGGCCAGCGCTGGCGCAAATTTTCGCACCAGTAGCAGATGATTTTGCTTATCCATCTCGCTTGATTAAACCCCAGGGAGAACTTTACTGGTTGCTAGATACAGCTGCTGGTTTAGAACTCAAAAGCTAAATGTTTTCACTCTAAGTAATTATTAGCATCAAAAGCTAAAGTTACTTCTGTGCTTGTCAGTAATATTTTTACAACGACCTTGACTAAGGCTTAAATCCATGATAGTTTGCCCTAATTGCAATCACCCTAATCCAGATGGGGCTGTTCAATGTGAAGCTTGCTACAGCCCGTTGCCAGCTACAGCTAAATGTCCTAATTGTGGAGCAACAGTACAGTCAGATGCAGCATTCTGCGGTCAGTGCGGTTATAACCTACATTTTCACGCCGCTGCGACAGCAGCAACCACAGTCGCGCCAAGTGCTGCTGCTAATATCCCTGTACAAGTACCGCCGGTTGCTCCTGATCCAATCATGGAACTATTAAAGCCCGATGCCTTGGGAATTGCGAATACCGCCAACCCTCCTGTTAGTGTTAATATACCGCCCATAGCACCCCCACCTGTAGCTGTAGTTCAGGAACAAGCCGTTTATGTTCCCCCCATAGCACCAAAACCAGAAGTTTATATTCCCCCTGTACTGACACCCCCACCCGTAGCTGTAGTTCAGGAACAAGCTGTTTATATTCCTGCTGTACCTGCACCTGTAGCACCAGAACCGGAAGTATATATTCCCGCTGTACTTACCCCACCACCGGCACCTGTAGCACCAGAACCGGAAGTATATATTCCTCCTGTACTTACCCCACCACCGGCACCCGTAGCACCAGAACCGGAAGTATATATTCCTCCTGTACTTACCCCACCACCGGCACCTGTAGCACCAGAACCGGAGGCTTATATTCCCCCTGCTTATGTACCCCAGATAGATCCGCTGACAATTCCTGAAGTAGCCCCAGCCGCACCACCTGCCAAGGTGTCCAACACCCAATTACAACAGGTAGTGGCGCGGTTATTTCATGTTCAAGCTAACCAAGAAATAGAATTACCACAAAATCTCTCGGTTATTCATATTGGTAAGCCTAATGACCGCATTCCTCCAGATATTGATGTTTCAGGATTCGCAAATTCTGAGATTGTTTCCCGGATTCACGCAGATATTCGGATTGAGGGAGATGCTTGTTATATAGAAGATGCTGGTAGTTCCAATGGTACTTACATCAACAATTTACCTCTATTACCAGGAAATAGACATCGCCTCCGTCCCGGCGATCGCATTAGCTTAGGTAAGGGCGATTTAGTGACTTTCTTGTTTCAACTCTCTTAGGAATAGGTAATAGGTAATGGGTAATGGGTAATGGGTAATGGGTAATGGGTAATGGGTAATGAATATCTCTCTGCTCCCTGTCCCACTGCTATCATCACAATAGCTTATTAACTCTAGTTGCTAGTTATCCAATAAACTAGATAATTAGCAACTTGGGTAAAAACATGATTAATGATACAGAGTATATCAGGAAGGCTGAAGCGAATCGCGTCGAAATTCTCAGCGAAGCATTACCTTACATCCAACAATTCGCTGGTCGCACCGTTGTAGTTAAATATGGTGGCGCAGCAATGAAGGATAGCAACCTCAAAGATAAAGTAATTCGGGATGTTGTCTTTTTATCTTGCGTCGGCTTGCGGCCAATTTTAGTTCATGGTGGTGGTCCAGAAATTAATAGTTGGTTAGGTAAATTAGGAATTGAAGCACAATTTAAAAATGGTTTGCGTGTTACCGATGCACCAACCATGGATGTAGTGGAAATGGTGTTAGTTGGGCGTGTAAATAAAGAAATTGTCGCGCTAATTAACCAGGCTGGAGGTATGGCCGTAGGACTTTGTGGTAAAGATGGTAACTTAATTACGGCTCGTCCTCAAGGTGATGAAGGAATTGGTTTTGTTGGGGAAGTTAGCAGTGTCAATATCAAAATTTTAGAAACACTTTCTAGTAATGGCTATATTCCCGTAGTTTCCAGTGTTGCTGCTGATGAAACGGGACAGGCTTATAATATTAATGCTGATACCGTAGCGGGGGAAATAGCCGCAGCTTTGGGAGCAGAAAAATTAATTTTGCTCACCGATACCAGAGGAATTTTAAAAGATTATCATGACCCTTCTACCTTGATTCCGAAAATAGATATTCGGGAAGCCCGACAATTAATTGCTGATGGTATAGTTAGTGGGGGGATGATTCCTAAAGTGAATTGTTGTGTGCGATCTCTAGCTCAAGGGGTGAAAGCTTCACATATCATTGATGGTCGTATTCCTCATGCTTTACTGTTAGAAGTATTTACAGATGTGGGGATTGGGACAATGATTCTTGGTTCTCAGTTGAGACAATAATCAGGATTAATAGTTCTGGTGAATAAAATTCACGGCTACACAAACAAATTCCGCCTCCGCAGACTGCATAAAAACCAGAGATTTCTCACCCACGCAGGTGGGTTTTGTTTGTGTAGATGCGGTTTTTAACCGCCGATTTAACTAATAACTAATAACTAATGACTGAATAACTAATGACTACAGAAAGTTTAGAACTCGCTAGATCTCGTTACCAAATGGGGACAATTGCTTTTGAAAATGGTCAATATCGGGAGGCTGTAGAAAATTTAGAAAAAGCCAGCGCCCTATTAGGAAAAAATACCCGTTTTGCTGGTGAAGTAGAAATTTGGTTGGTGAATGCTTATGAAGCTGCGGGACGTTCAGAAGCAGCAATAAATCTTTGTCAACAACTTGTAGGTCATCCCCATTATGAAATTCGTCAACAAGCAAAGCGCCTAGTCTATATTTTAAAAGCACCCAAACTTAATCGTCCTCAAGAATGGATGACAGAAATTCCTGACTTTGGTATAGTTTCTGATCACAAATCGAAAATAGTTGTCAATTCCCAACCTAAAAAATCTCAACCCAAATCTGTAGAACCAGAATATATTGATCTTAGCACGGTCAATACTAAAGATAATCGCTTTGTTTGGGTAGCTTTAATTGCTGTTTCTTTAACAATTTCCTATTTAGTTTGGTTAAGTTTTTAGCAAATAAGGAGAAACTACAATGAATGTATTCACTTTCATTAAGATAAAATCCGGATTTTTTTCAATTAGTAAAATTGGCAAAATTACCAAAATAAAACCTATTGTATTGATGGTAATACTTTCTTCATTGCTCCTATCTGGTTGTGTAAAATATGATTTAGGAGTAAATTTTAATAGCACAAATAATGGGGAATTAATACAGCATATTCAGTTAGCGGAAAAACTCACCATTTTTAGTGGTGATTATCTATCAGAATGGTTAAAAACTTTAGAAAATCAAGCGCGAACTTTAGGAGGTTCAACACAGAGAATTTCACCAGCGGAAATTATTGTTAAAATTCCCTTTACTAGTGCGAAGGAATTACAAGAAAAATTTACTGTATTTTTCAAAAATCGCAGTTCTCAAGATAGCAATAATTCAGAAATATCAGATATTACCTCAAGTTTGGTAGCAGAAGATAGGAATTTTTTCCTATTTTCTAGAAATCATCTAGTTTATGATTTAGATTTGCGTTCTTTGGCCATGCTTACCACCAAGAATAATAATTCAATTGTCAATTTAGATTTTAGTTTACAGACACCTTGGGGAACAAAAAACATTGACAATAATGAAAATGCTATTAAACCAGAAAAGCATGGTAATCAATTGATATGGACACTTAAACCAGGTGCTATCAATCATATAGAGGTGGTGTTTTGGTTACCTAATTTCCTGGGAATTGGAACTTTGTTAATTATTGGATTTGTGTGGTTGGGGTTCTATTTGAGATATACGTTATTACCAAGTCCGAGTATTCAGTTAACGGTGAAAGAGTTGTAAAATATTGGCATCAGGATGTAATTACATCCTGAAAATGTAAAATGTTGGGTTTTATCAACCCAACCTACAGAATTTAATTGAATCTCTTTAGGTAAAGATGCTAATTCTTTTAAAAATTTCTTTGTATATTCAACTTTCTACATTACTTACCATATCAAAAATAGTGATCACGCTAATTACCATTTAGAAGGATTATTAGGATGTAATTGATCATTTTCCCAAGATAAAGGATTATTTTGGACATATTCTCTAATTCTTGCTAAAGATTCATCATTTCTAATAATATGATCATAATAATTGCGTTGCCAAACTGGATTTTGAGGTGTATTACGAATGATGTTAATTTTCTTGGTTGTTGCTGATTTAAAACCTGCTATTAATGATGATATGGATTTTGGTTTCATTGATATTTTTGTCCGTGATAATTGAATTTGCCGTAGGGGCGAACGGCCGTTCGCCCCTACATTATTATCCTGGAAATCTACATCATTTTTCATAAAATCGCTGTTTATTTCCTGATTAATTATAACAATTCCATGAAAATGATTAGGCATAATTATAAAATCATCAAACTCAATTTCTTCTCGAATTTCTGCTGATTTTAACCATTCTTCTTTTATTAACTGACCAAAATTATTTAATATTATTTGACTATTTATAATATTTCCAAATAAACATTCACGTTGATAACAACAAATTGTAATGAAATAAAGACCAGACTGAGAATAATCATAGCCTTTAAGACGAATTGATTGGCGTTTATGTATATCAGGATTATAGGTCATAAAATTAAATCTTAAATTTAGATATATAAATTTTAGATATATTTTTTATATATTAATTTACATTGTAGGGGTGAACGGCCGTTCACCCCTACCCAATCAATAATGTTAAAAAATTGCCATGAATAAAATTCTTTTCTGGAACAAATCCAATAATTTCTTATAATCTTGACTAATTTCCAGATTATTTTTTAGTGATTCACTTTTGTCGTTATCAGACAAACATTGCTTGGTTTTATCAAATATGATTTTCTCTAAATTTGACCATAATTTTTCATTTATAAATGAAAATGGATCGCTTTTTGGATCAAAAATATATTGATATTTCTGATCCAAATCTGGATCTATTTTTTCTAATTCAGATAAATAAATCTCTAAATAACCTAACTCAACAGCCTCAAAATATTTTTCTACGTATTCTTGAGACTTTGTTTCTGTTCCTTGAAATAATCCTTTTAAACATTCATAAATACTTTTAGAACTAAAAGGACTAGTATTACCATCAAATTCTGAAAGAAACTTCTCAGAAAATATTTTTATAGTGTAAAATTGAATTGCTTGTGACATTTTTTATCCTTTCCATACTTGTTTAATATAATTAACAAGTGATTCCATGTTACTTAATTTTGATAAGTTTTGGATTAATCTTTGTACTTGTTCTCTATCATAATAATCAATCTCAACCTGACCTTGATAGGCTTGTTTAAATTTCTCTAGTTCTTGTCTAGCTGTATTAGTTATTACATTTATCGGGAAAACATAATAATAACCACTAGGCTTTCCTTCTCTTTCCCATCTTTTTTCAACACTTTTAATGGCTGATTTTAAATAGGTTAAATTAATCTCACCACTGGGATCATAAGAAGATTTGCATTCCCAGATATAATTACCTTGTTTAAAGACTTTCGATTCCATATTTCATTTTTGATAATAATCACTTAACAACAATCAATCATTTACGTTACGCAATTTTTCTGTAATGAGCGCTGACAGTATAAGTATTACCTGCTTTACTTACTCTTGTATGTTCCTTAACAACTGTAATTTTTCCATCTAATAAATCTTTCATTAAATTATTAGCTCTTTCTGAAAGAATCACAAAATCTGCACCTGGTTCATTATTACGGGTATCATCCTTATAATCTTCCCCTGGTATCATGCCAAACTCTTTCATCAAATCTTTTACCAAAGACTTAAAATTAGCATCTATTACTTTTCCTTTTTCCTTAGCATCTAGCTTAACAAATTCAGGAATAGATTGTAATGCTTGAGAAAAGGCATTTTTAACTTGTGTGATAGTGTCTCTTAAGTTCCACATAGATTTTGACTACAAATCATTTAATGTCTATAAGTAGATTAGACTATGCAATAGTATAAAGCAATTGTAGTTAATAATTCTTAATATTTTTCGAGTAATGCCATAACCAAATGTAGGGGCGAACGGCCGTTTGCCCCTTAAATTATAAACCACTCTTGTAACAATTCCCTTACAATAAAATAAAGAAAACAAGATATTGCAAATCATGTTAGCATCCCATATTCCGCACTTCATTTTGTAATATGCGAATATTTCCTTAATTTTATTTTTTATTGTTTTTAACAATACATATATTATCAAAGATTTTAAGTTTTAATACGTAATTTTTCCACCCTTATTAAGAATAATGCTTGAAAAGGCTTATACTACATTATGAAGTGCAGAATGTCGTTTAGCATAATATCAACATCAGTTTGTCAGAATCAGGATCTCCAGGATTTGAGGATTTACAGGATTAGTTTATTTTAGAGGATGAGAGATTAAGCGATCGCACGCTTAAATAAATTATAAACAGTAATAGCATTTTAAATTCCCAGAAAGCTATCACACATCCAAATTACCATAAAAGCTATCAAATTTTTACCCTAGATAGGATATAATTTTGAATGATCAAGTTATAGAGGAGCAATCTATGGAATGGCTTAATGCCAAAACATTTGAAGAATTTAAAAACTTAGGAACTTTTAACGCCGTTCGTCAGCAGATAAAAACTGACTTGGGAACAAAGTTAGAACTAAAAGTTCGTGGTTGGAAAGATTTATGGGAAGCTGTTCAAAATGTTCAAAAATTATCTTCATCTACATTCAAAATTATAAATTCAGATATTTCAGATATTAATAGTGAAATTAATATTGAAACTGAAGATAATGTAGATGATTCGTCTTTGTATTTTAAATCTGAATCTGCAAGAATAATATATGCACTTGTAGAATTAGATGAAAGATATAGATTAAATGAATTAGGTGTTGATATAACACATTATCGGAATGCTGAAAAAGCAAAAAAATGGCGTAATAAAATTGCAAAACTTATTCATCCAGATTATTGTCAACATCCAAAAGCAACCTTAGCGATGAATATTCTTACTGATGTATTTAGTAATATGGTGAGATCATAAATTATGAATATGGAAAGAAATAGTAGTGCAATTGTTCCTATTCAGATTCCTGCTTCCGATTTGGAGCTATCATTTATAAAACCAGAAGATAATTATCTTAATGAAAGATGGTTAAAATCTATACATCAAGCTTGGACATCAAGTGCAGGAATAGATAATAATGGTGCTGTTTGGATATCAATAGATAAACTTCATATTATTCTAAGAGTCCAAAAAAATACAGTCGACTATTTGGTTGATCGTGAAATTAATAGTCAATGTAAAAGAAAAATAAATGGAAAAACTTATATTAAAGGAAGCGAAGTTATAAAATCACTTAATCGAATAATTCAAAATGCTGGTTCTATTAAAAGAGAAGGATATGCTAGATACTCAGAAAATATGTATCTTAGAATAAGAGATTCAGAAGATGCACAATTACAGAGAGCAAAAAGATATGAATTTATCAAAGAATATAGAGATGAAATGAGACGTATAAGAATTGCAGCATTTGATCTCGAATATTGTGAATTAACTAATGAACCTCTTATGGACAAACATAATGATTTTTCTCATATAAGAAGTGTAAGCGTTGATTTAGAATTAGCAGATAAGATATGGAATGGTTTAGTTGTTAACAGACAAATACATAAAATAATTACTGAACATTTTATTAATGATGAGGCACAACTACTAGATTTATGTAAAGATAAAGAATGGAGTAAAAATTGGTATGATCATTTCAATCATGAACTGAAGCTCTATTACTTATAATTATTAATAGAAGAATATAGCACAAAACTTTTGAACTTACTTTTTATGTCTTGGTTGGGTCTCAAGTAGGAAATCATAACTAATAATAGCTTTAGCTGGGTAAATTGAATGATTTTTAACAAAACATCCTTCAAAGCAATAAATCTTATTATTTGATTCTATTTTAATATCCTTCTTATAGTTGGGATTAATTCCTTGTCCATTATCTACCGATTCATAAAACCATTGTTGCAATAGTAAATCGGATTTTTGATTGTCTGCTTCAACAGATATTTCTCTTTTACCTTCATTTAAATCAAACTTCTTAAAAGTGTATTTACAATTATTAACGACAATAGTACAATCAGACATTATTTTTACCCTTATTTAATAACATTCTTTAACAATCAACAATACAAAGCTTCTTTGCAAGAAAAACTCTAACAAAATATTATAAACCACAAACTGTCTATTTCTGACAAATTCGTTTACCAGTAACTCCTGTAACAATTCCCTTACAATAAAATAAAGAAAACAAGACATTGCAGGAGAAAGGCTAAATCATGTTAGCAGAATACCAACAACACACCCAAGAACGCGCCCAACTCGGTATTCCCCCCTTACCATTAGACGCAGTACAAACTTCAGAATTATGTGAATTACTGAAAAATCCCGCCCCAGGTACGGAAGAATTATTATTACATTTATTACGCGATCGCATTCCCCCCGGAGTAGATCAAGCAGCTTATGTAAAAGCCGGATTTCTTACTGCTATTGCTAAAGGAGAAATTACCAGTCCCTTAGTCTCTGCTATCCAAGCAGTAGAATTACTGGGAACAATGGTAGGCGGTTATAACGTTCAATCCTTAATTGATTTACTCTCTTCCCCGGTAGCGGAAACCGCAGCAATAGCATTGAGCAAAATCCTGTTAGTTTATGATGCGTTTCATGATGTATTAGAACTATCAAAAACCAACAAATACGCTAAAAAAGTGGTAGACTCCTGGTCCGCAGCGGAATGGTTTACCACTCGTCCCACATTACCAGCATCTATCACCGTCACGGTTTTCAAAGTTCCCGGAGAAACTAACACTGACGACTTATCACCAGCAACCCACGCTACAACCCGTCCAGATATTCCTTTACACGCCTTAGCAATGTTAGAAACCCGTCAACCGGGAAGTTTAGAAACCATTGCAGACTTAAAGAAAAAAGGACATCCTGTGGCCTATGTCGGTGACGTGGTGGGTACAGGTTCATCTCGTAAATCTGCAATCAATTCTGTATTATGGCATTTAGGTAATGATATCCCCTTTGTACCAAATAAACGGGCTGGAGGCTATATTTTGGGTAGTGCGATCGCACCTATCTTTTTTAACACCGCCGAAGATGCGGGAGCTTTACCCATACAATGCGATGTTACAAAAATGGCAACTGGTGACGTAATTACCATCTACCCCTACAAAGGTGAAGTTACCAACGCCGCAGGAGAAGTAATTTCCACCTTCAGCCTCAAACCTGACACCATTTTAGACGAAGTTCGCGCAGGTGGCCGCATTCCCCTATTAATTGGCCGTACCCTCACCGACAAAACCCGTCAAGCCTTGGGTTTAGCACCCAGCGATTTATTTATCCGTCCTCAAGCACCAACCGACACCGGAAAAGGCTACACATTGGCGCAGAAAATGGTCGGTAAAGCCTCTGGTTTACCAGGAGTACGTCCGGGGACATCATGCGAACCAATCATGACCACAGTGGGTTCTCAGGACACTACAGGACCAATGACCAGAGACGAGTTAAAAGAACTGGCTTGTTTAGGTTTCAGTGCAGATTTAGTCATGCAAAGTTTTTGTCACACAGCCGCTTATCCCAAACCGGTAGATATCAAAACCCATCAAGAACTACCAGACTTCATTTCCTCTCGTGGTGGCGTGGCTTTGCGTCCCGGTGATGGTATCATTCACTCCTGGTTAAACCGGATGTTATTACCCGACACCGTGGGAACAGGAGGAGACTCCCATACCCGCTTTCCCTTGGGAATATCCTTTCCTGCGGGTTCTGGTTTAGTGGCCTTTGCTGGTGCATTGGGTGTAATGCCCTTAGATATGCCAGAATCGGTATTAGTCCGTTTTAAAGGAGAATTGCAACCAGGAATTACCTTGAGAGATATTGTTAACGCCATTCCTTATGTAGCTATGCAGAAAGGATTATTAACAGTGGAAAAACAGAACAAGAAAAATGTTTTTTCCGGGCGAATTTTGGAAATTGAAGGATTACCAAATTTGAAAGTAGAACAAGCATTTGAATTAACAGATGCTTCCGCCGAACGTTCTTGTGCAGGTTGTACAATTAAGTTAAGTGAAGAGACAATAGCGGAATATTTGCGTTCCAATATTGCTCTGTTAAAAAATATGGTAGCACGGGGTTATAGTGATGCCAGAACTATCCTGCGGCGCGTGGCAAAAATGGAGGAATGGTTAGCCAATCCTGTATTATTATCTGCTGATGCAGATGCCGAATATGCAGAAGTAATTGAGATTGATTTAAACCAAATCAAAGAACCAATTGTAGCGGCACCGAATGACCCTGATAATGTTAAGTTATTATCAGAAGTTGCGAATGATCCAGTACAGGAAGTTTTCGTAGGTTCTTGTATGACAAATATCGGACATTATCGAGCAACAGCCAAGGTTTTAGAAGGTGCAGGAGCGGTGAAAGCGCGGTTATGGATTGCACCTCCGACAAGAATGGATGAACATCAATTAAAACTAGAAAAAGTGTATGATGTTTTTGTAAGTGCGAATGCGAGAACGGAGATTCCAGGATGCAGTTTATGTATGGGAAATCAGGCAAGAGTTGATGATAATACAACGGTGTTTTCTACCTCAACTCGTAACTTTAATAATCGCATGGGAAAAGGCGCTCAAGTGTATTTAGGTTCAGCGGAATTGGCTGCGGTTTGTGCGTTGTTGGGGCGTATTCCTACAGTTAAGGAATATATGGAGATTGTTGGGGAGAAAATTAATCCTTTTGCTGATAATTTGTATCGTTATTTGAATTTTGATCAAATTGTTGGTTTTGAGGATGAGGGGAGGGTGATTAGTAAGGAGGAACAGGCGGCTTTGGTATAATTTAGGTGAGGGTGGGTCTTGATGGACTCACCTGAAATGTTATAATAGTTTATTATTGGGGTAAACAATGCCAGCAAAAGATATCTACCATGATGGATTTAAAAACGCTTTACTCAAGGATGGTTGGCAGATTATTCGTGATCCTTATACCATTAGATATGAAGGATTAAAACTATTTGCTGATCTTGCCGGAAAAAAGTTGTTTTCTGCACAAAAAGAAGATACTAATATTGTAGTGGAAATTAAAAGTTTCTTGAGTCTGTCCCTAATTCATGAGTTTCAATGTGCTTTAGGACAATATATTTTATACCGTACACTGCTAAGACAATTACATCCTGATTATCGTGTTTACTTAGCAATCGAACAAGAGGCTTATGAAACTTTTTTTCAAACAAAAGGGATTCAACTTGTCATAGAGGAATATAAAATTTTACTGATTGTAATTAATATTGTTCAGGAGGAAATTGTCCAATGGATAAATTAAATAATTATCGTGCAATTGTCAAAAAAATATTAACAGAATATGATCAAATAGCTAGTCAAACTCCTAATATTTCTGGAGTTGATACAGTCTTATCTTTTGATGATGAAAGAGATCAGTATTTATGGTTTGATGTAGGTTGGAATGAAAGAAAACGAGTGAAGGCAATTACTGTTTATGTGAGAATTAAAAATGAAAAGATTTACATTGAGGAAGATTGGACCCAGGAGGGAATAGCAACGGAGTTATTAAGGGAAGGTGTACCAAAAGAGGATATTGTTTTAGCTTTTCATGATCCTGAAACTCGTAAGTTTACAGAGTTTGCTATTGCTTAATAGAGAAAAACTTTGTTAGTATGATTTAGGTTAAGGTGGGTCTGGATGGACTCACCTTAATGTTATAATTTATGTTATGATTAATATTTTATGTGGAAAAGTCAGTTTAAGAAAGCAATATAATCTTTAGAAAGATCGTGTTTCTGTATATTTAGCCGATGTCAAAAAAATGTTACTATAATATCAATGAACTTAAACTAAGGAGGAAAATGGCAAAGGATATCTACCATTTCTTATTTTTTACAATACGAAGATGCCCAACTTTACGCTGATCTACTTGCTGAAAAAACGTTATTAGCTGAACAAAATGATCGTACCATTGTTGTGGAAATAAAAAGTTTTATTAATCCTTCTCTGATGAGGGATTTTGAATTGGCATTAGGACAATATATTGTATATCGTGATATTTTAGATTTATCTGAAAAACATTATGCCATTTATTTAGCTGTTAAAGACACTGTATTTGAGAGCTTTTTTCAAAGAAAATCAGTTAAAGCTATTGTTAAACGTCATCAGGTAGAGTTTATTGTTTTTAATAACGAACAGGAGGAAATTGTATCATGGATAAGCTCACAAGATATGGAGAAATAATCAAAAAAATCTTAACAGAATATTATCAAATTGTTGAAAAAGCTCCTGATTTTCACCCGGAAAATTGTTTAATTTTTGATGACAATAATCATCATTATTTTTGGCGTAGTATTGATTGGGTTAACAAAAAAAGAGTTAATAATACTCATATTTATGTTCGTATTAAAAATCAGAAAATTTACATTGAGGAAGATTGGACCCAGGAAGGAATAGCAACGGAGTTATTAAGGGAAGGTATACCAAAAGAGGATATTGTTTTAGCTTTTCATGATCCAGAAACTCGGAAGTTTACTGAGTTTGCTATTGCTTAATACTTTCTCTTGATCCTCAATTTAATCTACAGGGAAACAAAAATGAATTTTTACACAGTTGTTCTCAGACAAAGTTCCGGTTATTGGGTGGGTTTGTGTTTAGAAAATGGTATTGTTGGACAGGGAGATACTCAAGAAGATGCAGTTAATAAATTAAAGGACGCAATAGCATCTTTTGAAGATGTTTATGAATCAGAAGATAATATTTATAAATCTCCTATTTCTATAGATGAATTACATGAATTTTTGTTAGTTGAGGAAAAAGAAAAACAATCAGAAATCTATGAATTGAGGAAGGTTTATGCCTAAAAATATACCTTCTTTAAAACCCAAAGAATTAATTAAATTATTAGAAAAAGCAGGTTGTACTTTTCATAGAGAGGGAAAAGGTGATCATTTTACAGGTTGATTTTCACATTTTCACAGGTCTGATTTTTACACTTTTACAAATTTTATTTTCACATTTTCACAGGCTAGAAGCCTGTGCCACTTAATTAGATATAATTCTATGAATTTGGATATACTCTAAATATTAATCATGAACAACATCATACTAACACTATGGAAATAGAACAATCTAAACTTTTATCAGTGGAAACTAATCCACAACTAGACATCAAAAAGAGATGTTTACCCCATTGGGAATTAGCGGGATCTGTTTATTTTATAACTTTTAAAACTTGGGATAAGTTGGAATTAAATAATGAAGCAATGCAAACAGTTTTAAACTGTTGTTTGTTTTTTGATGCTAGTCAAAATAAAAATCAAATTAGATATCGTACTTTTGCTTTAGTAATTATGCCAGATCATCTTCATTGGTTAATGCAGCCTTTACCTAAATCAGAAAATGAATGTTGGTCTTTAAGCAGTATTATACATAGTATTAAAAGTTATAGTTCTAAGCAAATTCCCAAAGTTATGAAGCATATTGGCATTGTGTGGCAAGATGAAAGATATGATCGGATAATGAGAAATCATCAAGAGTTTGTGAATACTTGGAATTATATTAGGGAAAATCCTGTTAAAGCTAATTTAGTGGAAACTCCTGAAGATTATTCTTTTTTATGGGAAGAATTTTAGTTAAAATAATTGTGAATTGTGGAACAGGCATCCTGCCTGTTATCTTATGAAAGTAATTAACACTAATCATTTGATAGAGTTAATTTTAAAAATTTTACAGGTTGATTTTGGAATTTTCACAGTTTGATTTTAACAGTTTCACAGGCTAGAAGCCTGTGCCACTATCTATATTTATGAAGCTTCAAAAACTAACATTTTGTTGTCAAAATATTTTTTAAGTTCTACATAGTCTTCTGCTATGTTGAAAAAATCCTCTTTTTTTTCTATTTCTCCAGATTGTTGAAAAATAGCTTCTTTTATAACCTCCCATATTGTTTCATTAACAAAGTAATATCTTGATTTACGGTGTAATAAAATTTCTGATTCACCGATGAGTAATTTTTGTACTTCAGGTATATTAGCGTTGATCATAACATATTCAGTCTCTATATTTTCAGTAAATTTACTGTCTAGTGTTTCATCAATATTTTCACTTTCTTCTTTTGCTAAAATTTTCTTTAACTCTTGTAAAATATCATCATGTTTTTTATCTTTAGTAAATTCTTCAGAAAAATATTTAAGTCTTGCAAAATGAAGAGATGTAGTCATAAATTTTAATTCCTAGCTTGTTTAATATATTCAACTAATTCAGGTAAGCTATTTACTTTTTTCAAGGCTTTTACAAGGCGATCAACTGAATCACAATCATAATATTGTATGTCTATATTAGGAAATTCTGTTTTAAGCTGTTCTAAAATACTCTTATTGTTTTCGTCTAAACGATTAACAGGGAAGATATAACGAAAGCCGCTTGGTTGTCTTCTTTTCAATAGCTTTTTTACGTCATTTATCCATTTTTTAAGACTACCTTGATTAATAGGAGCATCCAGATGATCAGGGGAAGATTTACACTCATAGATAAAATTCCCAGCTTCAAAATATTTTGGTTTCTCTTCAAAAAACATTGATTTAACCTGTTGAATTATTTCAATATAGTTTGTTTACATTTTCTAAAATAGCAGACGAAAAAACAATTAAATAAATTTTAGTTATCCTGACTTTCTAATATCACGAAAATGAGCCCTAACAGTAAATTGATTACCTAATTTACTAACTTTACTATATTCTGAAATAGCTACTATTTTACCAGTTAATAATCCTTGAATTAAATCATCTGCTTTCTGTGATAAAGCTACAAAATCTGCACTTTGCTCGTTATCCTTTAAATTATCAACATAATCAACACCAGGCTTCATATTGAACTGTTTCATTAAATCTTTAAAAATAGATTTAAAAGATTTATCAATTTGCTGTCCTTTCTCAAAGGGATTTAGACTTTTCCAATCTGGCAAAGATTCTAAAGCTTTGCTGAGAGCATTTTTAATAGAGTAATATCCGAAGTTTGACATTAAACACCTCTTAGTAGATTTGCTTATATTAGATATAATCAGGTATATCACATCTGTAATTTATGTGTCAATATATTTATTGTAAATTTATGTGTCAATAAATATATTTATTGTAATTTTAAGTATGATCGCATTCCTCATCGCTATAGGAATCGCACCTTTACCCTATCATACCCGAAATCAGCAACGCCTAATTTTCCTATCTCGCTTAAATTTCCTTGATTTATTACTGACAAATGAATCTCAATTTTTATTACCAGAAAGTGTTAAAGAAGAAATCAGTGCTAAACAAGATCAATCATCTAGACATATTAATTGATACATTAATTACTGAGAATAAATTATTAGTCCAAAAAGTAAAATTGGTTTCTTTAGCTAATAGCTTAAATGAGCGTTTAGGAATAGGAGAATCTGAAGCAATTACTTTAGGTATAGAATTACAAACAGATTATATTATTTTAGATGATTTTGCTGCTAGAAAGGAAGCAATCAGATTAGGATTAAATGTTAAAGGAACTTTGGCAGTGATTCGTAAATTACAGCTAAATGGTAAAATTAATATTTCTGATTTAGATATATTGTACCAACAAATTATGAACGTTAATTTTAGAGTAAAACGAGAAATTTTTGATAGTATTTTTGAGGATTGATAAAGGAATTGTAATTGATGAATATTAAACAAGAACTTAAAGCAATGATTCTACAATTTACTGTATTTGCGATATCTGAAACAAAGCTAAAAATGTACATTCCCAAACTAAACGAGGTTGAGCATAACAAAGTAAATGTTTCCGAGTTTTTTCTAACTGTTGAATAATTTTCGGTTCATGTATTTGTTGCCAATAGTATTGTTGTAAATAATCAATTAACCATAATTGCGCTTCTGTATCTAATTCTTTATCAATTTTCTTCCCTAATTCTAAAGCATGACGATAAGATGTTGGTCTTTTTTTCACCTGTTCCATAAATTCGCTAGGAATATTTTGCAATTGTTGGTAAGATGAAATCGCATTTCCTGGACTACCTGCGGCTATATTTAACACTTCTGGATGTTGCAAAATCTCTGTATTTCCTGTTTGCGTCAATACCTGCTTCATAGCAGCATTATCTAAACGATAAAAAGGAATTTTCTGACAACGAGATACTAAAGTTGGTAATACAGATTCCGGGGAAGGTGCAATTAAAATTAATGTCGCTTTTCCCGGTTCTTCTAAAGTTTTTAATAACGCATTGGCCGCAGATTCTGCCATGGTTTCTGCTTGTTCTAATACTATCACATTTCTCGCCGCTTCTAAGGGTGGACGAGCCAGAAATTGGGTAATTTCTCGAATTTGTTCTAACCGAATTACTGGTGGTGCTTTGCGTTTAACTCCCTTTTGTGCTGCTTCTGCTGGAGTAAATCTTTGTCCTTGATATTGATAAGTTGGTTCTACCCACAATAAAGCTGGATGATTTCTTTGTTTAATTCGATGTTGTAAAATCGGAATTTGATCAGGTTTTACAAAACTGGAAAAAAGTAATTCTATAAAACACTGTGCTGCTAAACTTCTACCCACACCATCAGCACCTACAAACATATAAGCAGGTGCAACTCGGTTCTGTTTAACGGACTGGGTTAGTAATTCTACCGCTTGTTGTTGTCCGATTAATGACGAAAACATAATTATGAAAACAGCCGTTTCTGTAAAATCTTTTGTATATTTTGCTGCACAATTTCTTGACTCCCACTGCTATCTACTCGCACAATTCGGGATGGATAGGATACATATAAATCCTTATATCCCCTTTGTACTCGACGATGAAAAGCAATTGTTTCCTGTTCAATGCGATCTAATGTAGCTTGTCCACGTTTGCGCGATAAACCTACCTCCACATCTACATCTAACCAAATAGTTATATCACTTGTTAAACCTCCAGTAGCAATCTGATTGAGATTATTAATTAGACTCATATCTAAACCCCTGCCATAACCTTGATAAGCAATGGTAGAATCTGTATAGCGATCGCATAAAATATATTTTCCCATAGCTAAATTCGGTTTTAATTCTTCTTCAATATGTTGCGCCCTATCCGCAGCATACAACAAAAGTTCCGTAATATCACTTACTGGCTTATTGGCTGACTTTGACAATAATAACCCCCGTAAATCCTTCCCTAACTCCGTTCCTCCCGGTTCACGAGTCAGCACCACTGAGATATTTAAACTTTCTAGCCACTGAGAACAAAAGTGCATCTGAGTAGTTTTACCACATCCTTCTACCCCTTCAAAGACAATTAATTTACCATTCATGTTGTTAAATTTTGTAAATACTGATTTTCTAGACATCCCTATTTGTATACACTTTATCACAAAAAGCCTGAAAAGAGGCAATTTCATTAATACATATAATGGTAAATCTGTACAGTATATAAATTCAACATTTCTGGTTATATCTGTGTTGTTATGCTATCATGTCTCCTATTACACTGCGGCGTAAGTGAATGAACCATTTTCAAGCTTTGTAATCTATCAAATTTTCGGAGCTTTTAATGGTCATGTTATTTCCGCCAAACTGTACTAGGATTTGTGACTAAAAATTCAAAAATTTACCAAGAGCCATGACTTTAGCTGTGATTAAATTCTCTTCGGAGGATTGTGGGATTTGCCACAAAATGTCTTTTTATGACGAAAAAGTGGCTGGGGAATTAGGTTTGCAGTTTATAGATGTAAAAATGCAGGATACAGCAACTTACCGCCAATACCGTAATATTTTACTGGCTCAGTATCCAGATAAATCAGAAATGGGATGGCCTACTTACATTGTTTGTAATTCACCGGAGGGAGAATTTGAGATTCTGGGTGAGGTAAAAGGGGGACATCCAAAAGGAGAATTTAGAAGTCGTCTTCAAGAAGTGCTAAATAGCATTGATAATGAGGAAGAGACGGGCTAAGTTGCAATCTCCTAACCCCCAAACATCCTGTAATTGACGCGATATGTAAGGGTTTAGCACTGCTAAACCCCTTAACGGGTGACAAGTTATGTATCACTTCTTTGTCAATTTGTCAATAGGGAATTTTTGCGATCTCTCAAATTAGATCATTTCTGAGCAAATTTATGGCTAAAATTGTTGAAGGAATAGCTATTAATTTTGTAAAGTTTTGTATCAGCTTGGGAAATTGATTTCTGAAACCATTGTAAATAAAGGGGTTGGAGACTGACATCTTTTGAAAGATCCAAAATTGACAATAGTAACCCAATTATGAAATTCTCTGAAATTATAGCAAATCGCTGAAAGTATAGCAACCTCGTTGATAAATAGAAAAGATTCTCAATTAATTATTAAGGAAATATAAAGGCAAATTGCTAAAAGTTATAAATATCAAAAGTATTATTGATTTTATATAATTTAAGCTTATCATACAGCCATGATGAATAATATATCTGATAAATAGCATCTAGGATAAAACTAAGAGCATATTATTGATATTATAATTGTGCGATAGCGAAGTGCTGCTGCAAGCAGTTCGCTCGTTTGGCACACAAACCGTAAATCTAGCCAGATTACCAGCTTGGACAATTGAAAATGGTATCATATATTCTCGTTTTGCTTGATTACGCGCGAGGAAATAAGTGAAAGTTTTAGTTATCGGGAATGGGGGACGGGAACACGCTCTAGCGTGGAAATTGCTACAATCTGATCAAATTGAGGAAGTTGTCTGTGTGCCAGGTAATGGGGGTACAGCAACTATGCAAGGTTGTCAAAACTTGTCCCTAGCGGTAGATGACTTTGCAGGTATCAGTGAATATGCGATCGCTAATAGTATTTCTTTAGTAGTTGTCGGTCCAGAAGTGCCTTTAGCTCAGGGAATTACTGATTATCTGCAAAATCAAGGCTTAATGGTATTTGGTCCAAACAAAGCCGGGGCGCAAATAGAAGCGAGTAAAGCCTGGGCTAAAGCATTAATGGCAGAAGCGGGAGTTCCTACGGCCAAAGCTGCGGTATTTACGGAAGCAGCATCAGCAAAGGCATACATTCATGACCAAGGAGCGCCCATTGTGATTAAAGCCGATGGTTTAGCTGCTGGTAAAGGTGTCACAGTTGCCGAAAATATTGCCCAAGCAGAAGCAGCCATTGAGGCGATTTTTCAAGGACAGTTTGGCAGTGCTGGTAATTCTGTGGTAATTGAAGAATGTTTACTGGGACAAGAAGTATCAATTTTAGCTCTAACTGATGGTTTAACAATTCGGCCGTTGTTACCTGCTCAAGATCACAAGCGTGTCGGTGAAGGTGATACTGGAGACAATACTGGAGGTATGGGTGCTTATGCTCCCGCGCCCATTGCTACAGCGGAGTTAATGGCAAGAGTGCAAACAGAGGTATTAGAAAGAACTATCTCCGCTTTACAAGCTAGGGGCATTGACTACCGAGGCGTTTTGTATGCTGGGTTAATGATTACACCTGATGGTGATTTTCGGGTTTTAGAATTTAACTGTCGGTTTGGTGATCCTGAAACCCAGGTAATTTTACCGTTACTGGAAACACCTTTAGAATATCTGATCTTGGCTTGTATAGAACAGCGCTTGGCGGATATGCCACCAATTGCTTGGAAACAAGGTGCAGCAGCGACAGTAGTGGCTGCTTCTGGGGGTTATCCGGGAGAATATGTCAAAGGTAAGGTAATTAATGGCTTGGTAGCAGCAGATATGGCCGGGGCGACCGTGTTTCATGCGGGGACAAAATTAAATGCAGACCAGGAAATTATTACGGATGGCGGTAGAGTGTTAAATGTAACTGGAATTGGTGCGGATTTCCAGGAAGCTTTAGCTCAAGCTTATGCAGGTATTAAAGAAATTGAATTTGATCAGATGTATTATCGTCGGGATATTGGTTATCGGGTTTCTAACGGGTAATTGACGCTCCCCGCCCTATAAAGGGACGGGGATTCTTGTTTCAATTGTTACCAAGTCTGGGTAGAGGGTCATCTCTCCACAAGCGTTAGAAGTTACGGTGCGCCCCACCGTACTTAGATCATAGCCAGTTTGTTTTAGTGCTTTAGTTAGGATGTTAATTGCAGCATTGTGGTCACGGTCAAGTATGCACCCACATTTACAAACATGAGTTCTAACTGATGGGGTATTACGGCGTTTTCTGATAAATTTCGTCTGTGGGGACTTGATCACTTTTGGGTGTTGACATACTCACCGACCTGAAGGTGCGATGATTCTTGACACTTCACTGGAACACGCCACAAGTGGTCTTATCGTCCCTCCATGTCCGTTTAAAGTCTCCCAATGCCATAAGGCGACTATAACCAAATTCTAACATAAAGCCGTCCTAAAAGGACGGGGCTTGTATCCCAGATTTTTGGTCAGTCCAAATTTTTTTTGTGATTGTATCCCAACTTGCGCCGCAAAGGGACAAAACTTTGTATGCTGAATCTATATAGTTGTTGATAATTTTTGATTTAAAAAGGTGCAAGAAGATTTTCGCTTAATTGTTGATTTGGTTTCGGTGTTTGCTGTCGCAGCTTGCGGTGGTCTATTAGCAGCACTTTTAAAGCAACCTGTGTTACTAGGATATATCATCGGTGGTATGGTTGTTGGACCTACTGGACTGGGATTAATTAAGGAAATTGTCCAGGTGGAAACTTTAGCCCAGTTTGGGGTGGCTTTTTTGTTGTTTGCTTTGGGTGTGGAATTTTCTTTGACGGAACTGAAGAAAGTTAAGGCGATCGCCCTGGGAGGTGGTACTTTACAAATTATCCTCACTATTCTCGTCACTGTGTTCGTGTGTGGTGTTACGGGAGCTTGGGGAACTTTACCTGCTAAAGGTGTGTTTCTGGGTTCGATTTTGTCTTTGTCTTCCACTGCTGTAGTCCTCAAATGTCTCATGGAACGCAATGAAACGGAAACACCCCACGGACAGGTAATGTTGGGGATTCTTGTCGTCCAGGATTTGGCTTTAGGATTAATGTTAGCTGTATTACCTGCTCTCCATCAACCAGGAGAAGCTATTGGTGTGGCTGTGGTTATGGCTTTGGTGAAGATTGGTTTATTTGCGGCTGGCGCTTATGCGGCGGGAATTTGGTTAATTCCACGGTTATTAAGGTTATTAGCTGGTACGGAAAGTAAGGAGTTATTTTTATTAGGTGTGGTAACAATCTGTTTGGGAATTGCGCTCTTAACAGAATATTTAGGGTTATCCATTGAAATGGGCGCATTTGTCGCTGGTTTGATGATTTCTGAGGTAGAATATGCTGATGAAACTTTAACTATTGTTGAACCTTTACGCGATATATTTGCTAGTTTGTTTTTTGCAGCCATTGGGATGTTGATTGACCCGGTATTTTTGTGGCAAAATCTGGAGTTAATTCTCGGATTAGTGGCTTTGGTTTTTGTAGGTAAGTTTTTAATTATTACTCCTTTAGTCAGGCTATTTCGCTACCCTTTAAAAACTGCTTTAATTGCTGGTTTGGGACTAGCTCAAATTGGGGAATTTTCCTTTGTTCTCGCTAGTGAAGGACAAGCTTTGGGTTTGGTTTCTCGGCGCATATATTTACTAATTTTGGGAACTACGGCTGTTACTTTAATGTTAACTCCCTTTATCCTGCGATTATTACCTTTTTTATTCGATTTTGCCGAATCTATTCCTTGGCTTAAACCCTATTTAGTCAATGATCAAGCTCTTGATTTATCGGCAGATTTACCACAGAAGAATCATATAGTAGTTTGTGGTTATGGCCGCATTGGTCAGAATTTGGTGAAGTTGTTACAGCAATATCAATTACCTGTGGTGGTTATTGACCAATCGGAAAGTCGTATTCAGCAGTTACGGGAAGCGGGTATACCCTATGTTTATGGTAATTCTGTCAGTCTTCATGTATTAGAAACTGCTGGAGTAAGTCACGCTCAAGGTATGGCCATTGCTCTTCCAGATCCGGCAAGTATTCGGCTGTGTTTAAAACGGGCTTTAGAACTATGTCCAGAATTAGATACAGTTGTCCGTGCTACTCAAGATAAAAATATTGAAGTTCTTTATCAATTGGGAGCAAAGGAAGTAATACAACCTGAATTTGAAGCTAGTTTAGAAATGGCAAATCATCTATTAATTGCGGTTGGTTTGTTGCCAGATTTGGTACAACAGAAAATCCAGGAAATTCGCCAAAATCATTATTTAGATTTACGTCCTGAACGTTCTGCTGCTGAAGTTTCTCAGTATTTACAAAAGGTGACTCGTGATCTGAATCGTCGTTGGTATGATTTACCAGCAAATTCTCCCTTAATTGGGATGACTTTAGAAGAAGTGAATATGCGTTATTTAACTGGAGTCAGTTTAATGGCTATTCGTCGTGCTGATGGTGAAGAAATCGATTATCCTAATCATCAAACTACATTTCTTTTAGGCGATCGCTTGTTGGTGGTAGGATCAAACCAGGAACTTAATGCTTTAATCGCCTTTGCTGAGGGGAAAATCACTATTAAATAGAAAGGATTTTGACGAATGCTGGGTAGTCCTATATCAAATTGATTGGCTGTCATATATTCGTAATCATTAAAATTATCACATCAACTGACAATTGACAAAATACTGCATAAAATTAATGAATCTTTGACTTATCAAAAAACAACAAATGGCCATCGAATTTACTAAGTATCACGGACTCGGTAATGATTTTATTCTCATTGATAACCGTTCCTCATTAACACCAGTATTGACACCAGAGAAAGCGGTACAGTGGTGCGATCGCCATTTTGGTATCGGTGCAGATGGTGTTATTTTTGCCCTTCCTGGACAAAATGGCACGGACTACACTATGCGGATTTTTAACTCCGATGGTTCAGAACCAGAAATGTGTGGGAATGGGATTCGCTGTTTAGCGGTATTTTTGACAGAATTAGAAGGCATTAACCGTACCAAAGATAAATATAGTATTCATACCTTAGCAGGTGTGATTGTACCCCAACTCACAGATGATGGTCAAGTAAAAGTAGATATGGGTGAACCGCGATTATTAGCAGAGGAAATTCCTACTAATTTAGCATCTAGTGGGCTTCAAGTCATTAATCATCCCTTAGAAGTAGCCGGGAAAACTTGGGATGTTACCTGTGTCAGCATGGGCAACCCTCACTGTATCACCTTTGTAGAAGATGTTGCAGCAGTTGATTTAGAAAGCATTGGTTCCCAATTTGAAAATCATCCGGTATTTCCTAAGAAAACCAATACGGAATTTATTGAAGTCGTCAATCGCAACTACTTGAAAATGCGCGTTTGGGAGCGGGGTGCGGGAATTACCCTCGCTTGTGGCACCGGTGCTTGTGCGTCCTTAGTAGCAGGAGTATTGAATGATAAATGCGATCGCACTGCTATGATTGAATTACCCGGTGGGACTTTAGAAATCGAATGGTCAGAAATTGACAACCGGATTTACATGACAGGACCTGCAGAACGGGTATTTACAGGTAAATATTAAATTGAGCCTGTTTTGAGTTCTAAATAATATAAGCGATTGTCTACAGAATTATTGTAGGCGATCTGCTTGCAGCAGCTGTATCTAAAAAGACAATTCTTGAAATAACTCTATCAAAGGAAGATTAAAATTAGGAATAACATTTTCTCCATCAAGACTATCTTCCAATTGCAAAAGCTGTGATGGCTTAGGTTTGCGGTAAATCAATACACATTCTTCGTCTGGCAATATTACCCATGCTAAACGAGTTCCATTTTCAAAATACTCTACTAATTTATGATGAATTTCTTCAAAAGTGTTATTAGGAGAAATAATTTCTACAGCTAAATCAGGAGCGCCATCAAAAAAACCCTTGGGTAATCGCTTTAAACCTTGTAACCTTTCTTTAGAAATAAAGGCCAGATCAGGCGATCTTTTGTTACCAGTTTTCATTTTAAAAGCAGTGCTAGAATCACAAGTTATACCGAGCTTATGATTACGTACAAAACCTGTTAAAAAATATCCCAGAGTAAGAGCTAAGTAGCCATGTTCTACACCTGAATTTGCCACAATAATTAGCTCTCCATTCACATATTCATAAAGATTATCATTTTCCTTCAATAACATAAATTGCTCATCTGTCAAGGCCTGATGATTAGCTGAAGGCTGAATTAATTCTAAATTTGTGGTTGTAGTTTGGGTCATTAGATTTAACTCCACAGATGAAACTAATATCCTAATATCAATGATTATACAAAGTTTTCATCCTTTAATCCTGGATATCCTGATTCTGACTTCCTGGTACATTTTGTAGTAAAATTAGTGCTATTTAAGAGGAAAGTAAAAAAATGACCCGTGTGATCATCGTGCGTCATGGACAAAGTACCTACAATATAGAAAAACGTATTCAAGGGCGTACTGATGCGTCATCTTTAACCCCAAAGGGCTGTGATGATGCCAGTAAAGCAGGTAAAGCCCTCAGTAGTATTTCATTTCAAGCTATTTATAGTAGTCCCCTGCAACGGGCAAAATCAACAGCGGAAATTATCCGCAGTCAATTGGCTACACAAGCTCCCATAATTCAAATTGATGAACAATTGGTGGAAGTTGATTTACCGCTTTGGGCAGGAATGACGACGAGTGAGGTCAAAGAACAGTTAACAGCAGATTACCGCATCTGGAAGGAACTTCCCCATGAATTTCGCATGGTTTTACAGGAAAATTCCGAAACTAAAGAACATTTTCCAGTTTTAGCATTATATGCCCAAGCTAAACAATTTTGGCAAGAGATTCTCCCCCAGCACCAAGGTGAAACTATCCTCATTGTTGGTCATAATGGGATTAATCGCGCCTTAATTAGCACTGCTTTGGGCATTTCCCCCAGTCGTTACCATTGTTTACAACAGTCTAACTGCGGAATTAGTGTTTTAAATTTTGCTGGTGGTTTGGGTGAACCAGTACAGTTAGAATCTATGAATCAAACCCAACATCTGGGTGAAACCTTCCCTTCTTTGCGTCCCGGTCATCAAGGGGTAAGATTATTGTTGGTGCGTCATGGTGAAACTGAATGGAATCGTCAAGGTAAGTTTCAAGGACAAATTGATATTCCCCTCAATGATAATGGCAGAAATCAAGCCGCAAAAGCCGCAGAATTTCTCAAAGATGTGAATATTGATTTTGCGGTTAGTAGCACTATGTCCCGTCCCAAGGAAACGGCGGAAATTATTTTAAAATATCATCCTAGTTTAAACTTGCAACTGTTTGCCGGTTTAAGAGAAATTAGTCATGGACTGTGGGAAGGTAAATTTGAATCGGAAATTGAACGGGAATTTCCCGGGGAATTAGAAAAGTGGCGTACAATACCCGCAGAAGTACAGATGCCAGAAGGAGAAAACCTAGAACAGGTAAGAGAACGCAGTGTTAGTGATTGGAATACGATAATTAAAACCGCCGAATCTCAGCAATTACAACTAGGTTTGGTCGTCGCTCATGATGCGACTAATAAAACTCTATTGTGCCATATTCTCGGTTTATCAGGAGAAAATTTCTGGAATTTCCGTCAAGGTAATGGTGCTGTGAGTGTGATTGATTATCCTGCTGGTAGTCAAGGTTATCCGGTTCTGCAAGCAATGAATATTACTGGACATTTAAGTAATAGTGTACTGGATAAAACTGCCGCTGGGGCGTTATAGTTTGCGCTTGATAATTTGCGCTTGATAATTTGCGCTTGATAATTTGCTAAGTTGTTGGGGTAATTGATGAATTACCCTGACTCGTACTTTTGATTGATCTAGCTGTGCATAGATTTTAGGATTTACACAGGAGTTAGGAAAGAATAAATCATGTATCGCTAAACCGAAAAATGCAGCGTATTTTCACTAACTATAAAAATCTTCATCCAATATTTGCTCAACAGAAAATGGACAAATATCAGGATATTCACTTTCATCAGCAATACGCACTCCAAAAGCAGCAAATTTACTTTCTTTAATTGCTAATTTACGTCCTTGAGAATAGGCTTTATTTATAGCTTCTAAAAGAAAACTTTTGAGAGAAGGAGTATTTTCTAAATTGTTTAAAACTCGTTGACGATGTTCAATAACTGAGTGATACCAACTCATTTTCATACTATCTGGAGCATCTTGGACTTTTAGCTTTAGCAAATGAGCTAACAAGATCATAAGATTACTTGTAAGTGCATTTTTTTCCGATTTACCCAAATCATTTAATTCCTCAATTAGATATTCAATATCAAGGGCCTCAAATTGACGATTTTTAAGGTGTTGAATTGTTGATTCAATCCAACTTTGCAAATCTTGATCATGGAGAGGTTCAAGCATATCAGTGGAAATACAACAATTATTATAATGATAATTTCCATATTAACCTAAGTTATAAAAAATTGTGAATAAATGATGATTTCTGGCTAGAAGTCGGAAATGTGAATTATGAGGATATAGGTTACAAAAAACACCTATATTATATTTTAATACTGAAGTTATGGCTAAAACGTCTAATTTGCATGATCAAACAGTAGAATAGACAACGGTTAAAAGACTGATAAGTAATATTTTTCATGACAAAAGAACTATTAAAACAAGTAAGAGTAATCGATCCTTTCCAAAAAACTGACATAGTAGCCGATGTGTTAATTATTGATGGTTATATTCAAGATGTCGCCCCACAAATTACAAATTTTACTACAGATACGTCTGTCCGCGATTGTCGAGGTTTGGTTATCGGTCCTGGATTAGTTGATTTATATAGTCATTCCGGTGAACCTGGTTTTGAAGAACGAGAAACTTTAAGTTCTCTTTTACAAGCTGCTACTGTTGGTGGTTTTACTAGAATTTGCGTTTTACCTGATACATTACCAGTTATTGATCAACCTGCTTTGGTAACACAGTTACAACAATACCGAAATCGGGAAAAAGTCTCCCTCAGTCTTCACATCTGGGGAGCAATTACTTTAGATTTGGCAGGTAAACAATTAACAGAAGTATCAGATTTAACCGCTGCGGGAATTGTGGGTTTTACTGATGGTAAACCTTGGGAAAATTTGGGGATAGTTAGACGGGTTTTGGAGTATCTTCAACCTTTTGGTAAACCTGTGGCTTTTTGGCCTTGCGATCGCCATTTAGCAGCTAATGGTATGATCCGAGAAGGTGCAGAAGCCTTGCGTTTAGGTTTACCCCCGATGCCAGCTAGTGCGGAAACAACGGCTATTGCAGCTTTATTAGAATTAGTCGCAGATATCGGTACACCAGTCCATATTATGCGTGTTTCTACTGCCCGTAGCGTACAATTAATTGCTGAAGCTAAATCTAAAGGTGTGCCTATTACCGCTAGTACAACCTGGATGCACGTTTTACTTGATACAACGTCCATGAGAAGTTACCACACTGCCTTACATTTAGATCCGCCTTTGGGAAATTACCAAGATATGCTATGCTTACGGGAAGGTTTGCGAACAGGTATAATAGATGCGATCGCAATTGATCACGCAGCCTATACTTACGAGGAAAAAGTTCAAGCTTTTGCGGAATCGCCACCGGGAGCAATTGGGTTAGAATTGGCATTACCCCTATTATGGCAAAATCTTGTGGCTACTGGAGAATTTACACCTTTGGAATTATGGCGGGTTTTGAGTCATCAACCAGCGACTTGTTTACAACAGGAGGTTAAAGCCATTCAACCGGGTGAAAAAGCTGAATTGACATTATTTGATCCTCAGCAAATTTGGAACGTAAATCAGGCAAATCTCCAGACACTTTCTTTTAATACTCCTTGGTTTGGTGAAGAAATTATAGGTCGGGTTGTGCAAGTTTTTTGTGAAAATCTATTTTGATTTTTATTAACGAATCAAAGGAAAAACAGATTTTATCGGTTACTTTACAGGAACATATTTTTATTATTCAATGTCTGATTTAATTTTGTTTTGGCATCGTCGAGATTTACGTATTTCTGACCATACAGGACTAGCTGCGGCCAGAAAAAAAACTCCCAAGATTGTAGGTGTATTTTGTCTAGATCCTCAAATTCTTGAAGGTGATGATATTGCACCTGCTAGGGTAAAATATATGATTGGTTGTTTACAATCCCTTCAAGAAAGATACCGACAAGCAGGTAGTCAATTATTAATTTTGCAAAATGATCCCGTTGTGGCAATTCCTCAATTAGCAGTGGCTTTAAATGCTAAAGCAGTATTTTGGAATTGGGATGTTGAACCTTATTCACAAATTCGGGATTTAGCGGTAATTGATGTTTTAAAAACCGCAGGAATTGAGTTTCTTAACTATAATTGGGATCAGTTACTTCACTCTCCCACGGAAATATTTAGTGGTGGGAAAACTCCCTATACTGTTTATACTCCTTTCTGGAAAAATTGGTATAGTAAACCAAAATCTCAACCAGTTAAAACTTTAGAAAATCTGCAAAATCTCACAGCAGAAGAACAAGAAATAGCCGAAAAATCTGGAATAATCAATTTACCTACTGCCGAAGTTCTAGGTTTTATTTGGGATAGGGAATTAATCATTAATCCTGGAGAGTTAGCAGCACAAGAAAAATTAGAAAATTTTACCCATGATCCTATTAATGAATATCAAGAACAGCGCAATTTCCCCGCTATTGAGGGAACATCTCAATTAAGTGCTGCTTTGAAGTTCGGTGTTATTGGTATTAGAACTATTTGGCAAAGTACCATAGAAGCGTTAGCAAATAGTAATAGTGAGGAAGTAAATGCTAGTATCCAAACATGGCAAAAAGAACTAGCATGGAGGGAATTTTATCAACACGCTATGTACCATTTCCCCACATTAGCTAATGGTGCATATAGAGATAATTTTAAAACATTTCCCTGGCGAAATAACGAAACTTATTTTCAAGCTTGGTGTGAGGGTAAAACGGGTTATCCTATAGTTGATGCTGCTATGCGTCAATTAAATGAAACTGGTTGGATGCACAATAGATGTAGAATGATAGTTGCTAGTTTTTTGACTAAGGATTTAATAATTAATCCTCAATGGGGAGAAAAATATTTTATGCAGAAACTCATTGATGGTGATTTATCTGCTAATAATGGAGGTTGGCAATGGAGTGCTTCTAGTGGTATGGACCCCCAACCATTACGCATTTTTAATCCAGCTAGTCAAACCCAAAAATTCGACGCGGAAGCAGCTTATGTTCGTCAATGGATACCGGAATTACGTTCTTTAGATACGGCATATTTAGTAACTGGAAAAATTCCGCCTCTAGAATATCATCGCGTCAATTACCCTAAACCAATTGTTGATCATCAAAAACAGCAAGCTTTATTTAAGCAAATATATCAACAACAAAAAGCCGTTACTTAATTTCTTTGTCTGAATCAGGATTTCCATGATTTAAGGATGTACAGGATGTTATTTGTTGATAATATTATGTTCATCTGGATATTTCTGCTAATACTTGGTCTAAGATTTTTCATCTTTTCTAAAAAAAATAAATTTTCCCAAATTGGACAAAATTGCTATATATTGTTAAATACAATTAATTTTTTGTCCGTTCCCAAAAGCTGCTATTGTATATGTCCAAAACTTACACCGTAGAAATCAATCACGAAGGTAAAATATATACCCTGCAAGTTCCAGAAGGTGAAGCAGTCTTATCAGTAGCCGAAGCAGCGGGTTTGGAATTACCTGCTTCCTGTCATGCTGGTGTTTGTACAACCTGTGCTGGATTAATATTAGCAGGGTCTGTAGATCAAAGCGAGGGAATGGGTGTAAGTCCAGAACTGCAAAAACAAGGCTACGCGCTCCTGTGTGTTTCTAAGCCATTATCTGATGTGAAAATTGAAACAGGTAAGGAAGAAATAGTTTATGATAAGCAATTTGGAAAGGGGTAGATATAGTTGCCAATTACCATCAAGTCCTTCTATACTCAAGATTACCAATACAAAGGATTTAGAATAATGACAACTCATTTTATTACCGCTGAAATTGAATTACAAGAAACCCCCACTGAATTAGAAAAAGCTATTACAGCGGAATTACAAAAACAAGGTGAACCCCTACGTTGGGCTATTACCGCTATTGACGAAACCCAACAAACCGCAACTATAGAGGCTGTAGTTACTGTTTAGATTATTCTTCGCGTCTACCGCGAAATAAAGAACCTGTGATACCCATTCAAAAACCATACACGGTCATTTTAATTATACCCACTGGCATTGGGGCAGCAATTGGCGGTTATGCTGGTGACGCATTACCAGTAGCGAGAATTATATCACAGGTATGCGATCGCTTGATTACTCACCCCAATGTCATGAATGGTGCAAGCTTATACTGGAATATTCCCAACGCTTTCTATGTAGAAGGTTATGGTTTAGACAAATTTGCCGCTGGAGAATGGGGTTTACGTCCTGTTCGTAGCAATAGGGTAGGTTTACTCTTAGACCAGGGTATTGAGCCGGAATTAATGCTGCGACACTTGCAGGTAGCGGACGCAGCCAGGGCAACTTTAGGGTTAGATATTACAAATCATGTAATTACCGATGCAGATTTAAATGTAGAATTACGGATTTCTTCATCAGGGACAAGTTGGGGAACAATAGGTAATCCTGATAGTTTATTACGGGCTGCTGAAAAGTTAATTATACAGGAAAAAGCCCAAGCGATCGCAGTTGTTACCCGTTTCCCTGAAGACATGGACGAAACCGCGCTGCAAAACTATCGCCAAGGTCAAGGAGTAGACCCTCTAGCCGGTGCTGAAGCCGTCATTAGCCATTTATTAGTCCGTACCTTTAAAATTCCTTGCGCCCATGCTCCTGCCCTTTCTCCTGCCCCTACAGCCTCTAATTTATCACCTCGTGCTGCGGCTGAAGAACTAGGCTATACATTCTTACCTTGCGTTTTAGTTGGTTTAAGTAACGCTCCGCAATTTATAATTAATACAGAATCTTATCAGCCATTATCAACGGATCTGTGGGCAGGCCAGGTTGACGCTTTAATTATTCCTGACACATCCTGTGGAAGTAGTGCTTTATTGAGTTTAAGTCAAAGTCAATGTCAAATAATTACAGTTACGGAAAATAAAACCTTGTTACAGGTTTCTGCTCATAAGTTAAAAATTCCCAGCTTACAGGTAAACTCATATTTGGAAGCTGTAGGCTTATTAGTAGCGCATAAAGCAGGTATTAGGTTTAAATAATAAAAATCTAGTCAGATATAGTCAAATATTAATCATTTTTCGTTAATGATTGTCTAGGTTGGGTTTCGCTGTAGCTCTACCCAACCTACAATTATTCTGATTGAGCTAAAATGAAACTCCATAGAATACTTCTTCTAGAATAATTAACCGCAGATGAACGCAGATGAACGCAGATAAGCATGAATTAATTTAATTTAATTTATTTTATTTTATGTTTTATGACTTACGCAAAATATCTCTAAAACCTTCGGTTGTCAATTGCCCGTTACCATTATTTATTTAAATTCCTGTGGTTGAACAACAAAATCAAGAACCAGAAATTCCTTACTTAACACGCACCCAAGTTTTAGTAGCAATGGGTGTAACAGCGATTATTCTTTGGATAGTTGCTAAGTTATGGTTACATTGGAGCAATATCATCCTCTTCAAATGGCACTGGCACGAACAAGACTTATTATTAGGAATCGGTTTAGGTCTAATCATTACCATATTAAGTAGTTTAGCTTATCGCTTTCTCCCTAATTACCGTAAAAGTGCGGATTATTATCTAGAAATGGTTCTCAAACCTCTAGCAATGCCCGATTTAATCTGGCTAGGATTATTACCAGGTTTAAGTGAAGAATTATTATTTCGAGGTGTAATGTTACCAGCTTTGGGCGCGGATCATCTAGCTGTAATAGTATCTAGTCTTTGTTTTGGAGTCTTACACCTTAGTGGTCCTCAACAATGGCCTTATGTAATTTGGGCGACTCTCATTGGTGTAATTTTAGGTTATAGTGCTTTACTGAGTGGTAACTTGTTATTACCAATAGTTGCTCATATTGTGACAAATCTACTTTCTAGCTATTTATGGAAAATTAAAAATCCTTAGATACAAATGTCGGGATTTTTTTATTTTTTAATCTTTAAACGAAAGATCCCACCAATAATACTGAAGCAGCTTATTGGTGGAACTTACGGTAGTTTAGTTAAGAGTTGTTCTCAAAGTAAAAACAAGTAAAAATCTGGTCTTTTCTTAAAAATCATCAAGAAACTGACCAATACGACTGATTACAGGGTCTACCTCTTGAGGTTCAGGTTCAGGTTCATTATGTTCAGGTTCAGATTCAGGTTGAGGAGGAATATAAGTAGGTGGTTGCTGACTCAGAATGGTTGTTAACTTTGCAACTTGTTGAGTAAGTTGCAACATTTGACTTTCTATGGCATCCAAACGACGAGACTCCTTAACAAAAAAACGTTCCTCAAAACTAGCTATTTGCAATTGCATCTCACTGATTTTCTGTTCAATCGTGGTTATATTTGCTGTTTTAGAAGCTGGTTGTACAGATTCCGGTAAGAAAACTTTCCATAGGGCCTCTTTACATAGGTCACTGAAAGTTTTCTCTGGTTGCGCCTCTAAGTAGTTTTCCACCTGCGCTAACAAGCTCTCATCAGCAATTTCTGGATTGAACGTAACGGATTTAACTACCTTTTTTGACCATTGGAACATTAGTTTTATTATTTAGTAGGGCGAACAGCAGCGGATGCTTGCACTTCTCCGTAAATATATTGACCCAAAGCATTAGCTTGTCGAGAAGGTGCAGCCAAGTAAGCATTGATTTTAGCCTCTTTGAGTAGACGTTGGACATCTTCCCAGAAAAACTCTCCACCGCCACCTGTAATAATTACATCTGTGACCCGTTCTGGTAGCCAAGCTAACACACGAGCGCAAATTTCTCGTGAAAACTGCTCTATCAGGTTAGGGAGAAAATCATCTAGATTAGTAGGTTTACTAGCACCTTGAGGACGGTAAAAGCGATTGCCCTTGGATTTATTAACCGCAGAAATCAATGCTAAAGATTGACTATCAGCATTTTCTATTTCCGCAGCTACCAATTCATAAAACTTGCTCATCCCAAAGTCTTCACTCTTAGAAGCCCCTCTAGCAAACCGGAAATTGTCCACCATGAGCATATCAATGGTTTGGTGGCCAATATCTACAATCCCCACTGACATTTTCGTAAAATCGGGAACTCCTGTTCCTTTATTAGGTTGAGTTTCTGACCACAGCAAACTACCATATCCTTCAGGCATAATCCAGACTTTGCTAATCTTCAAAGATAAAGATTCACCTCGGAAATTCAATACATGAGGTCCTTCTACCAAACTAGTTAACTGTGCCTTTTCTTTTTCAAATTGTTCCAAAGACAAGAAGGGTAGACCCAGAACCACAGAAATTTCATCTTTAAGCTTAAAGTAGCCGGCACAGGACAAGACTTTGATCAGTGCGTCCTCAACCTTAGATTGGCCTACGCCAAGATTTGCGCCAAAATCTGCGGCTAATTGCCCTACAGCATAGCCACTACCTTGATACTCTAACCACAAATCCATCAGTGGGTCAGTTGCCTTAGCCTCAAACACACCGCCACGAATTTCAGCAACACTCATCTGCTTCACATTAGCAGGAATGAAGGCTACACTGCCCGGTTCACGGCTGACACAAGTCTTTGTGGAGGTTCTGCCTAAATCAACGCTGAGAATGGTTTTACCCCCAACATTAGTTGGCTTTAAAGAATTCATTGGTGTGGCTGCCGCTGGGCGGTTCATGGGAATGGCAGCGGCATTTATGGGATTAGCTGCGGAGGGTTGGTCTGTCATGAAAGCTCCTCTGTAAAAAGTTATCATGCTCATCTTACAAAAAGGTGAGCTACAAAAAATTTTAGATTGGGTTAAGTGTAACTAGAAATACGTCTAAATTGATAATGGGCAATAGTCAATTTTCGATGATTTAGCATTTTTTATGGCATTTATAACCAGATGTCAAGCTTTTATTCCCGATTTGCTGTTTTTACGCTTGTATTGAGTTGCCAAGAAATAAACAGTATAGTAGTCCTTTTAATTTCTAAAATTACCCGCAGAAGATTGTTTATATAACTCCGCTTTTGTGAGAGTGGGAGAAAAAACCGTTAATTCCCCCACTGCTAGTTGGGGCTAAATGGTTGATTTGACATACCTCCTCGTCTTTTTATGAGCGAGGATTCCTTGACACTTCACTGACCGGTGCTACCGAAAAGTAGTCTGATCCGGTCTGGAGTGTCCGTTTATAGTCTCCCAATGCCCTGTGGCGACTATACCTAGTTTACTATAAAGCCGTCCTAGAAGGACGGGGCTTGTATCCGATTTTTTTCGGTCAAAGATTGGACTCTCGATTCTGAAGACCATTCTAATGGATTCCAGACTCTTTCCTCTAAAGCCATTTGCTCAATTAAACTAGCCAATCGCAGAGCTTTGAGAGCTTGTTCACCACCAACAGAAGGTTGATTGCCACCACGGACACAGTTGATAAAATGCTCTAACTCCGCACTCAGAGGCTGAATATTAGTGGTATAAACCTTTTCGATTAAACCATCTTGTCTATATAGGACTTTTTGCTGATCGATCAGGGGGTTGACAGGGGTTTGCCTATGTACCAAAATTTCATTATTGAGAAAATCTGCTTCTGTAAATGAATTTTTACAATGGGCCACCAGACGGCGAATTTTTCGGTGGGTAACCTTGCTGGCTGTAAGAGTGGCAACAACTCCATTGGCAAAGCCCAAGGTCGCGGTTACATAATCTAAATAACCTGAGTCTAAGGAACGAGTTCCACTAGCCGTTAATTTCACCACTGGTGATGCGGCTAATTCTAGCAGTAAATCAATGTCATGGATCATTAAATCCAGCACTACGGAAACATCACTCCCCCGCGCTGAGTAAGGACTCATGCGGTGCGATTCTAAAGCCAAAACTTCCTCGGTTTTGAGGACTTGACTTAGTTCTCTAAATGCGGGATTAAATCGCTCAATGTGACCAACTTGTAAAATACACTGAGATTCGGCAGCAGCATTCACTAGAGACTCGGCCTCAGAAATACTAGCCGCTATTGGTTTCTCAATTAAAACATGAATTCCCGCTAATAAACAGTTGATGCCCACGGGATAATGTAGCCTTGTAGGTACTGCAACACAAATTGCGTCTACATGGGGTAATAGGTCGCAGTAATTTTCAAAAAAACGAGCTTTGTATTTACTGGCCGTTTCTAACCCACGTTCAACGTTAATATCGGAAACCCCTACTAGTTCCACATCTTTCATGGAACTGAGAACGCGGGTATGATGTTGTCCCATGTTACCAACCCCAATCACACCTATACGGATATGATGCGGCTGGCTGCGCTGTGAATATAGATTTGGTTCTGACACTGATCTGCTATTTTGCACTATTGTTCTCTCCTCAACCACCAAATTTAGAGACTCTAAGGTTTTTAACCTTTATCTTTATACTTAAATGCCCGGTTTTATTTGTCTTTAACCATCCAGATGGTAACATAGTGATTGTCTTTATGAAGAATTTTAAAGTTTAGGTTCAGTTCCCGTCATCTGGATTGTATTTTAGGTCAATGGTTATTAATTTCCCGGTTTTATTCATCTCCTCAAAAAATTATGTGTTTTTTTGTTGACTTGATAAATTCCCTAATTTCTCAGTGAAAATTCTCGGATATGCCGTTAATCAATTAACTAATCAAATAAATGTCTGCTCTTGATCACAGTAATTTTATTTTTCTTTTGTAAGTATCTTAACTTATAAATAAGTAGTGGAAATTTAGATTATAATTTGCTGGAGGGTCTATAAAATTTCTGTTCTCCTACCGGGGAATTTTTGTACATATTTAATTTTTTGATTGCATTTTATTGATTTTCTGATTTTTTGAATGGAATTTGTGAAGGAATGGGTAATTGATCAAATTCTCCTCTATTTTCCCTATTTCTTGTTCTCCCCATTGCTGATTTTGATATGAAAGCTGTAATTCTATTATCCGGTGGCTTAGATTCTTCGACGGTTCTTTACCAAGCAAAGGCGGATGGTTGTCAATGCTATGCTATTTCTTTTGATTACCAACAACGACATCGAAAAGAATTAAATTCTGCTTTAATGCTTGCTAATACAGTCGGTGTAATTGAACATCAAGTAGTTAATTTTGATTTACGGCAATGGGGTGGTTCTGCACTGACAGATGATAAGATTAATTTACCTCAAGAGCGATCGCTGGCTGAAATGGCTGATCATATCCCTACCACCTATGTTCCTGCCCGGAATACGATCTTTTTAAGTTTTGCTTTGGGTTATGCCGAAGCGATCGCAGCGGAACGAGTATATATTGGGGTTAATGCCCTAGATTACTCTGGCTACCCAGACTGTCGTCCTGATTATATCCAAGCTATCCAGGAAGTTTTTCGCTTAGGAACAAAACAAGGACGTTCTGGAAAACCAATTAAAATTATCGCCCCGTTAATTGACTTAAAAAAAACAGAAATCATCCAACTTGGTAATCAATTGGGAGTGCCTTGGCATCTTACTTGGTCTTGCTATGCTGGTAATGATATTGCCTGTGGTGTCTGTGATTCCTGTCAATTGCGGTTAGCGGCTTTTGCTGAATTGGGGTTAAAAGATCCTGTTCTCTATGCTGGTGGTTAGGGAATAAACGGCTTCCGCTCCGCAATTCAGATTTTATACAAAGATGTTTATAATTTGATTTAATCATTGTTGAAAAGGGGTAATTCATCAATTACCCCAGCAGAATTAGGTAGTATTTAAGCAAATAGGAAATCACCTGCAAACAGGTTTAAATTCCCATTTGTCTGATAGCGAAGCGTGGCGTTAGCCATATCAGGATGTCCAGTATGAAAGGATTTACAGGATGAGGAGGGGATTTTATGATTATGTCAATGATTTAAAATGGTGCGTTACTCTTAAATAATTTAATATAGTTCTTCCTTATCAATATCAGGATAACATATTTAAAATCCTTTGTCAATACCTGAAAATTAAATTTTTCGCGGTTTTTTTGCGTTAATTGTTGCTTTGTGGGGTAATGTCAGAATCAGGATATCCAGAATGAAAGGATGTACAGGATGAAGATGGGGATTTTCTGATGATGTCAATGATTTAAAATGCTGCGTTACGCTATTATATGGCGAACTGCTTGCAGCAGCGCTTCGCTATCGCTATGCTACACATAAAGTATTCACTAATGGTGCGTTACGAATACAGCTAACACACCCTACTATAAATAATTTAAGATAGTTCTTCCTTATCAAGATGATAATAACATTTTTAAAATCCTTTGTCAACACCTGAAAAGCAAATTTTTCGCGGTTTTTTGGCGTTAATTGTTGCTTTGTGGGGTGATGTCAGAATCAGGATATCCAGGATGAAAGGATGTACAGGATGAAGATGGGGATTTTCTGATGATGTCAATGATTTAAAATGGTGCGTTATGCTATTATATGGCGAACTGCTTGCAGCAGCGCTTCGCTA
>NZ_JACJQS010000023.1:0-66886 GCF_014696755.1 Anabaena sp. FACHB-1391
TAGATTTGGCTGCTGCTGATGTTGCTCCTGTTGCTTTAACTGCTCCTGCAATCAACGGTTAATAACTAGAGTCTAGTTAAATAAAAAACGCTCTCCGCAAGGAGGGCGTTTTTTTGTGTTCACTTTTCACATTCGCGTTTAGTTATATAATGACGATAGCGAAACATGACTTCTAACTGTGCTTGTACTAACCAACCACTCATAAGTTCCACTCCATTACCTCCAGGCATGGCATAGGTAATATGATCAGTTAATCTAGTTTTGCCGTTTTCCTCCGTAAATTCATGACGATGTATCCAGGACTCAAAAGGTCCAGATATTTGTTGATCACTAAACAGACGATATTTTTCATAGTCTGTGTGACGTGCTAACCAAGTTAAGGGTAAAATGCCCAGAAAAAGACGAAATTCTGTAATTGCACCGGCTTCTAGTCCTCCTTCACGTCTGACTACTTGTACAGGTTGCCAAGGTGGGGTGAGTAACTGTATTATGTCTGGCCTTTCATGAAATTTCCAAACTACTTCTACTGGTGCGTTAATGATTGAGGAATGTTTAAAGTGCAACATGAACAAAAAACCTAAAATTTAGCCTGTAGCCTAAACTGCTGAAAATAACGAAAATAGATGGTTATTGTGGCTCTAAATTCATTAAAATAAGTATAATGAGAGAATGCTCAGAATATCTTATGCTGCGATCGCTAATTGTGAAGTGAAAAAATCTTTGATAAATTTCTTTGATAAATTTTTTTAATTTTCTGAGCTAAATATCCATTTTTTATGTGATAATGGGACTTGAGAAGTAATTCGGTAGACCACGTTTGTTTTTAGTATTGATAGGATTTTTACCTTTGGTATTTACAGACTTTTCTCCGAAATCTAAATCTCTACACTCTTATGATTTTGGAGACAGTCTATGTCGATTTATGTGGGTAACCTCTCTTATGAAGTTACCGATAACGATTTAAACGGAGTTTTTGCAGAGTATGGCACTGTAAAGCGTGTCCAAATACCTACCGACAGAGAAACAGGCAAGGTTCGTGGTTTCGCTTTTGTAGAAATGGGTACAGATGCGGAAGAAACAGCAGCCATTGAAGCTCTTGATGGTGCTGAATGGATGGGACGTAATTTGAAAGTAAACAAGGCTAAACCCAAAGAAGATCGTGGTTCTTTTGGTGGTGGTGGTCGTGGAAACTATGGTGGTGGTGGTGGTCGTAACCGCTACTAGTATCTATAGAGTTCAGTTAGAAAAATATTCCCCTCTAGGATAATTAAGTTTACCATTAGCTCAGGTATTTATTCCTGAGCTTTTTTAATGGAAAATTTTCTAGTTAGCTGTTTTGAAACCATTTTACCGAATAGGGTACAGAAATAATTTCCCTATTTGGCTGAAAATTGCCGTTAAATGATATAAAAAGGGGTATTTTGGCACATTGGCAGCAGTTATTAACAAAAGTCATTATAATAATGAGCAGCACTTGCTGTGCATTATTGGTAACAAAATGTTACTAGCGATGTAATCACAAAATATTTTGGAAACATTATTCTGTAAACTGACTAGCTATGAAAAACTGTCAAGACTAAGTTTCAAGAATTGGTAGATTTGGTAAAAAATCAAGGGATTGATTTAGTTAGATTTGACAATTATTTTAACGTAAAATATTCGGAAAAATTTGAGAGTAAATATTGATGAAAATACCTAAGGGAAAATAAACCCTAAAAATTAAGAATATTAAGAATGTGAGGAGGATTAATATTAATAATATTCAAATATAAATACTTGTACTGGTATGAAATTTTTTCTAAAAATGCTAATAAAATTGACAGAATTATCAGCGATAGTTTAGTAATACTATAAATGTAGATATAAAGGATAATATTGTCAACATTTATTAATATCGGGTGATTAGCTGAATAAAATTATTTACCAATCTGATCATTTAGATTTCATTTCATCAAAAAGCTAAAATATTGCAGAAGTAAGTAAGCAATTTAGTAAATGATTTACTCCAAGTAAAATGGCGATTTATAGTAAATTATGAAATGGCAGTTATTGACACATAAACAGCGACAGATAAACCGAGCATTGACTATAGCAATGCTTACGATTTTTAGTGGGATAATTTGCCTTGCTTGTAGTAATAATCAAGATATTTTAGTGACAGAAAGAGCAGCAACTACCCCAAATCCAAAGATAGGAAAAACATCCAAATATGCAGAATTTTATGTTCAGGGACAAACTCAACACCTGAAAGGTAATTCTCAAGCGGCCATTGCTGCCTATAGTAAATCAATTAGTCTTAATCCTGAATATGCACCAGCATTTAAAGGTCGGGGATTGGTTTATTTTGATACTGGTAATAAAGAGGGAGCGATCGCCGATTATAATCAGGTATTACGTTTAAATGCTAATGATGCGGAAGCTTACAATAATCGTGGCAATGCCTTTTCATCTATTGGGGATTATAGAAGAGCGATCGCCGATTATAATCAAGCTATTAGTATCAAGCCTAAATCTGCGGAATTTTACAACAATCGAGGTAATGCTCGTGGAAACCAAGGTGATAAAAACGGAGCTTTAGAGGACTATACTCAAGCAATTCGGATCAATCAAGAATATGCTGTAGCTTATAACAATCGTGGCAATGCTTACGCAGCCAGGGGAGAACAGCAAAAAGCAATATCCGATTATAATGAAGCAATTCGTATTAATCCTAATTTTGGTTCTGCTTTTAATAATCGCGGTAACGCCTATGCTGCAATTGGAGATAAACGGGGGGCATTAAAAGACCTACAACGGGCAGCAGCTATTTTTGACAAAGAAGGAAACAAAGACTTATATCAACAAGCAATGAAGAACATTGAAGAATTGGGACGATAATTGAGATTTCAGGACTTACGTAAAACAAAAGTAGAGATAACTCATATTTTTATTGGATAAATAAACAGATACCCGACTTATTTAAAGAGTCGGGTGTCTAAAAATTTAGACGCTTCAAGCAAAGCGAATTTTTAGATAATCATCTTCCATTTTTGCCCCTGCTGGTTGCAGTGCGGCCAAAGCTTGAGGTAATACCAAATTACGGCGATGATTACCAATAGTGATGTTTAACTCATCTCCAGTTTTTTTCAGTTGAATTTGACTTTTAGGAATGTTAGGTAAATACAGTTCTAAACTGTATTGGTTTTTGTCTTGGACAACTCTGATTGTAGTTTCTTGATAATAAACTTGAGTTGGATCTTCATCTTTGTAGAGGGTTTCTTTCAGCCTTTCCAAAGCTGGTAAACCACACAATTCTTCAGAGTATAGAGGTACTTCTTTGACTGGAAGAGGTAAGAAATTATCATGAATTTCTTGACGGTATTGTTCTTGATTTTCCTTCCACCGTTGGAAAAAAGGATCTGTTACTTCTTGGGGAATAATTCGGTTAGCAATCACTAAATCTGTGGCTACATTATACAAACTTAGATAGGCGTGAGCGCGAAGAGATTCTTTAATTACCATTTTTTCAGGATTCGTCACCAGACGCACAGAGGTTTGAGTATTGTCAGTTAAAACTTTTTCCAAAGCTTCAATTTGCTCATAAAATTCATAGGGTGCGTCCATTACCTCTTTATCTGGTAAAGAAAAACCAACAATGGGTCTAAAAATAGGTTCTACAAGTGGTCTGAGGGCAACGGAAATATTTTGGAAGGGTTTGTAAAAACGACGCATATACCAACCACCAACTTCCGGCAAACTTAACAGTCTTAATGCTGTACCAGTGGGGGCGGAGTCAATAATTAAAACATCATATTCTCCTTCATCATAATGACGTTTCATTCTCACCAAGCCGAAAATTTCATCCATGCCCGGTAAAATCGCCAATTCTTCCGCTTGTATGCCGTCTAAACCCCTGGCTTGTAAAACTTGGGTGATATAGCGTTTCACAGCCCCCCAATTACCTTCTAATTCTTGCAGTGCGTCTAATTCCGCACCCCACAAATTAGGACGCACGAGACGGGCATCATGTCCTAATTCTATATCAAAGCTGTCGGCCAGGGAGTGGGCAGGGTCTGTACTTAAAACCAATGTCCGATAGCCCAGTTCTGCACAACGGAGTCCAGTGGCTGCGGCCACGGAGGTTTTACCCACGCCACCTTTCCCTGTCATTAAAATTACTCGCATCAATGATTCCTTACTGCCTGAAGTTTATTTACATTTATTTACATTATGATGGTTTTTTCAAAGAAATGAAATGCTGCTTAATTACGTCTAAACGAGAGCAGTACCAATAGTCAATATGAGAAACAATTAAACCGTCAGCATTCAAACGTAATTCACTCCAGCCAGAAACGGAAATATAAGGCTTCCAAGGTAGGGGAGAATTCCAACTCATAGTCCATTCAGTTTTAATAATTTCTTCCTGAGATTGGATGTTATGTAAATCCAGTTTAAGATTGAGGAAAAAAGTCTGAATAAATTTAATCATCCATTTGTAAAGTTCCAGTCCTCGAAACTTAAAAACAGCATCTTGAAAATAAACATCTTGGGCATAAATGCTGTAAGTTTGATTGACAGGAAATCTTTGATAATCAGCTTTGAGGGTTTCTATAATATCCATAAATTGATGTTGTGCTGGTGTTGATCATAGAAAATGGTATATTACTTGTTGATGAAATTACCGATTACAGACTGTAGTTTTACTCTAGCATAATCTCTTTCTTCCACGGGTAAACGGGATAAAGCAAATTCAAAATCATCCAGTTTCTCGGTAATAGCATTAACCAGTTCTTTTTGACCTTCTGCGATACTAAATCCAGATTTTTCTAACTCAATTTTTCCATTCCCTAAAGTTAAACTATTTTGGTTATATTCTTCTAAAGATTTTAACTGATTTTCTGCTTCAGGGCTGATCATTTCTGATTTAGTGATGTCTATGATCTCTTCAGTTGTATACTCTAAATCAGCCTGTGCTGCTTTTAATAACTGCGCTGCTTCTTTAATCTTTTTATATGCCACTTGTTGCATGATTTTTTTCTGTTCTAAAAGCAAAGATAATTCTTTTTGAGAATCGAATAAAGCTTGTTGCTGCTCTTCAATTTTAGCTACTTGGTTTTTGATTTGAGTTTGGATTTGTGCAAGGGTCATGATCTAGATTCTGGAAATGATGTTTAAAAAAATTTTGAGAAGTCAAATTCTCTCCTCAACATTGGTAAATTATTGACGGTCAAAGCCTCAATTATTGCTGGTAATAGACTTGTGTAATCTGCCTTTCTAATTCTTAATTGTGAATTGACGGCGTTAGTAATAAATAGCAGGAAATAGAAGTTCTCAATAGATATTCTATTTCCTTGTTACTGCAATTACATTTCCTGCCAAAGACCTTCTAATTGTCGTCTCCAAGCCGCTAAAACCTCCTTTCGTCCTTGGGGATTTTGGTCAATATCTCCTAATAATCCTTCTGCATAAAAACGGTCTAGATTTTGCATAGTAGCTTCTAGAGATTGTCCCTGTTGTTTCGCTGTTTTAATAATTTCGCGGATACGAACTTCTACCAAATTATTGAAAACATCATTTACACCAGTTTGATGTAATGATATCAGACGAGCGATCGCATTAGTAAAATCTGCATTACTCAAAGTGCCACTATTATGCTGGAACACTCCCCACACTACCCCATCATAAACGGCGTAGCGTGTTTCTTGAGTATCATCAAAATTAGCCTCTAGAAACTGCGTGAGAAATGCTGTAGCCTCTTGTAAGGGCATAATTGGCAGTAATACCCGCAACCAAGTATGATCTTCTGAAAGTAGCACCAATAATCGAAAATCAGTAGTTTCTACTTGCCAAGAACCAGGGGCTATAGATTTTACAACTTCAACGCTAAATAACTCCGTTAATGTACCCGCTATTTCTTCTGGTGTCATAATTATTTGTGAACTTTAGATCTAGGTTAACGCTTTTTGGGTAGATGAATTATATTTTTTATCGAACCACTCCAGGCACAGAGGACACAGAGAGCGGCAGGGGATGCTAATATCTTTTTTTTTAGGCTTTTTTTAGGCTCTCTAAATATCCCTTCCCATTTCTAAAATCCTAGTTGCCACTGATTCCATGATAGGATTTACTGATAAACGATTACCTTTTTTGACTACTAATAATTCATCATCTTTAAATTTTGTTTTGAGTGTTGATAGTGAAATAGGATAATTAAAAACTTCTACAAATTCCACTTTCACAGTTTGCCAACGGGGAGATTCAGGAGTTGATTTAGCATCATAATATTTACTGTTAACATCAAATTGTGTCGGGTCATTAATATCTGTTTCAACTATCCGCATTAAGCCAAAAATTCCTGGAGGTTCAGCATTAGAATGATAGAAAAATGCTAAATCTCCTATTTGCATTTGTTTGAGAAAATTACGCGCTTGATAATTACGTACACCGTCCCAAATAGTCTCACCTTGCCGTTGTAAATCAGTAATACTATAAACTGATGGTTCTGACTTCATTAACCAATAATTAATTTTATTCATCTCATAACAATTAACTCAATATGACCAAAAAATATGACCCAAAATTCCTTTTCCACCTCTTTTCTCCGTGTCCTCTGTGCCTGGAGTGGTTCGATAAAATACAACCTCAGAGACAAAAAAAGCGGCGACTAACTCGCGGCCAAATTGCCCCAAGCAATATAAGGTAATTTGGCCGCCGTTGCTTTTACCTGTTGAGCATTTGCTACCAACTGTCCGCAAGCGTCCCATGTTCCACTAATAAAGGCACTTCTTGTGCCTTCACTCATGACAACCGAGGCAGTAAAATCACCAATTTCCACTTGCAATTTTTCCAAATCTATGGTAACAACTTCTTGAGGATTGGCGATAACTAATTCTTGCAGTTGTTTAACTACCTCTGCTTCAGCCGTTACGCATGGTATCCCCATGGCTACGCAATTACCAAAGAATATCTCCGCAAAGCTTTCACCAATGAGGGCTTTGATTCCCCATTTGGCCAGGGCTTGGGGTGCGTGTTCCCTTGACGAACCACAGCCAAAGTTGCGGTTAACTATGAGGATATTTGCCCCTTGGTATTGGATTTGGTCAAATGGGTGTTCACCGTTTAAGGCTTTTCTGTCGTCCACAAATACCCCCTCTCTTAGGTCGTCAAAGGTAATGGCTTTTAAGTAGCGGGCGGGTATAATTCGGTCGGTATCTATGTCGTTACCAAGTAGGGGAACGGCTTGACTGGATATTTGTTTTACTTCACTTACCATAATTAATTAACCACGAAGGGACGAAGGACACAAAGGAATATCTGGGACTCAATTCTGGTTTGGGCGGGCAAGATGCCCACCCCACAAGATTTTTCAGAGTTTGAGAGAGATTTTTTTGGGACTCAATTCTGGTTTGGGCGGGCAAGATGCCCACCCCACAAGATTTTTCAGAGTTTGAGAGAGATTTTTTTGGGACTCAATTCTGGTTTGGGCAGGCAAGATGCCCACCCCACAAGATTTTTCAGAGTTTGAGAGAGATTTTTTTGGGACTCAATTCTGGTTTGGGCAGGCAAGATGCCCACCCCACAAGATTTTTCAGAGTTTGAGAGAGATTTTTTTGGGACTCAATTCTGGTTTGGGCAGGCAAGATGCCCACCCCACAAGATTTTTCAGAGTTTGAGAGAGATTTTTTTGGGACTCAATTCTGGTTTGGGCAGGCAAGATGCCCACCCCACAAGATTTTTATTTTATAATAAAGCCCGTACGTCGGCAATTTCCCCTTTTATGGCGGCGGTGGCTACCATAGCCGGACTCATGAGTAAGGTACGACCGGAGGATGATCCTTGTCTACCTTTGAAGTTGCGGTTGGAGGAGGAGGCGCTGATTTGTCTCCCTTGGAGTTTGTCGGGGTTCATGGCTAAACACATGGAACACCCTGGTTCTCTCCATTCAAAACCGGCTTTAACAAAGATTTTATCTAGTCCTTCGGCTTCGGCTTCTTTTTTGACTCTTTCTGAACCGGGGACAACAAAGGCTTTGACTCCCGCAGCAACTTGCCGACCTTGGGCGATTTTGGCGGCTTCTCTTAGGTCGCTTATACGTCCGTTGGTACAGCTACCTATGAAGCAAACATCTATTTTTGTTCCTTGGATGGGTTGTCCGGGATATAGATTCATGTAAGAATATGCTTCTTCGGCTATTAAGCGGTCTTCTTCTAGCAGTTCTGCGGCTGTGGGAATTTTTTCATCTACGCCAATTCCTTGACCGGGTGTAATTCCCCATGTGACTGTGGGGGGGATAGCTTCGGCATTAAATACTACGATATCGTCATATTCGGCATCGGGATTACTACTCAGGGATTGCCACCAATTTAGGGCTTTTTCCCAGTCTGCACCTTTAGGGGCAAAGTCTCTATTTTGTAAATAATCATAAGTAATTTTATCGGGGTTGACGTATCCGCATCGCGCCCCACCTTCGATGGCCATGTTACAAACGGTCATCCTTTCTTCCATGTTCATTTGGGCAAAGGTTGTACCAGCAAATTCATAAGCGTAGCCTACACCTCCTTTAACCCCTAGGGTACGGATAATATGTAATACTACGTCTTTGGCGTAAACTCCGGGTTTTAAGTTACCGTTAACTTCGATTTTGCGGACTTTTAATTTTGATAGTGATAGGGTTTGGGAGGCTAAAACGTCTCTAACTTGGCTTGTACCTATACCAAAAGCGATCGCTCCAAACGCGCCATGACTTGACGTATGACTATCACCGCAAGCGATGGTCATGCCCGGTTGAGTTAGTCCCAATTCGGGAGCAATGACATGAACTATACCTTGATTCCCTGAACCAATATTGTAAAATGTTATGTTATGTGCTTGACAATTCTTTTCTAATGCTTGGATCATTTCCTCGGCCATGTTATCCACGAAGGGACGGGCTTGGTTTTCGGTGGGAACAATATGATCTACTGTGGCTATGGTTCGCTGCGGAAATAATACTTTTAAATCCCTTCCTTTCAGCATGGAAAAGGCCTGGGGACTGGTAACTTCATGAATAAGATGTAGTCCAATAAATAGTTGTGTTAATCCTGATGGTAGTGTACCAACAGTATGTAAATCCCAAACTTTGTCAAATAGAGTACCCTTGCTCATAGATCAATTTATATTAAAGGAGTCGAATTTTTGATTGTATCAGAAAATAGACTGCTTCAAGATCCTATAAAATTAGATAATTTATTGTTTATTGTGTCAAATATTGTATCAAATGTAGACTGAACAAAGATGCGAATTTTGTTAGTTGAAGATGAACCGGGAATCGCCCAATTTATCAGTCAAGGACTCAAGGAAATGAGTTACGCTGTAGATGTTGCTCACGATGGTGAAGAAGGTAAGCAATATGCGTCTTGTGCTGAATATGATATCATTATCCTAGATATCATGCTCCCCAAGATTAATGGGTTAAAGCTATTAGGAGAATTTCGCAGTCAAAAAATTAAAACTCCAGTTTTATTACTGACAGCAAGGGATACTATAGAAGACCGAGTACAAGGATTGGATCAAGGTGCTGATGACTACTTAGTTAAACCTTTTGCATTTTCGGAACTTCTGGCGCGTTTGCGAGCTTTACAACGTCGTCCCCCCCTAAAATTCAATCACATTTTACAAGTTGGGGATTTAACTATGGATGTGGTTAAAAGAGAAGTTAAACGTGGAGGGCGTTTGATTCAATTGAGCGGCTTAGAATTTAAACTTTTAGAATATTTGTTACGTAATTCTCATTCAGTGCTTACCCGTACCCAAATCGGAGAACACGTCTGGGATTTTGACTTCTATAGTGATTCTAATGTGGTTGATGTATATGTCGGCTATCTAAGACGGAAAATAGACCGAGGTTTTGACCAGCCACTACTTCATACAGTCAGAGGAGTAGGATATTGTTTAAAGTCTGATCCTGTGAGTTAATTTTGAGTTAATTTTGAGTTAATTTTTATGTTTTTTTGGAGATCTCATAAAAGTACCATGAGGATACGTCTAACCGCATGGTACATAATACTTTTTGGGCTAACTATGATATTTTTTGATATCTATTTATATATTCGATTTCAACATAGTTTGCTCAATCAATTAGATACAACCTTACAGATTGCTGCTGCTGAGGCTTTTATGGAAGTCCTGGAAGTAGACGGTAATCCCACTTTGAGGATCATAAAGCAGTCGGAAAAAATTACTCATCGGTTCGCGGCCGCTGGTTTTGTCGTCCAGTTAGTTTCACCGCAAGGTGAAATATGGGGTGGTATTGGTAAATACCAAGATTTACCACGGATGAGAGAAATAAAACCGGGTTATACCAACGTTACTGTAGACAATAAAACCTGGCGAGTTTATACTCAATCATTGGGTTTATCTCCAACAACAGGTTGGTTGCAGGTCGCCCAATCCCTGAAACCAATTTCTACAGCATCAGAAAACCTGCTGGCTTTGATTCTGTTTAGTTGTCCTTTGATTCTCTTATTTGCAGCATTTGGCGGCTTATTTTTAGCTGAACGGGCTTTACGTCCTATTGATCGGATTATCTGTACTGCACAAGCAATTGGTCCAGATGATTTTACTCAACGTATTAACTATCAAGGTTCAGTAGATGAAGTAGCACGATTAGCTGTGACTATAGATAGGATGTTGGATCGGTTACAAGCCGCATTTGAGCATGAAAGACGTTTTACAGCCGATGCCTCCCATGAGTTACGCACACCTCTAACGGTGATTAAAGGGCAAATTGGTGTGACTTTAAGTAGATCTCGGACTGTGGAAGAATACGAAAGTACTCTGCAACAATTAGAAGGAGAGGTTGATCGCTTAATTCGTCTTGCTAATGGGTTACTTTTCCTCACTCGTTTAGATCAAAGCGAATCCGAATACCAATTGAGTTTAAATAATTTTGATTTAAGCGATTTACTAGAAGTTTTAATAGAGCAAATTTATCCTTTAGCAGAGGTTAAAAATATTAATATCAGTGCAAGCATAGAACCCTCACTTGACATTACTGGTAACTCTGACCACTTAATTAGCCTGTTTTTAAATTTACTGGATAATGCCATTAAGTACACTCCCCCTGAAGGTAATATTAAGGTTAAAGCATATCTGGAAAAAGAACAGGTAACAATAAATATTATGAATACAGGTAAAGGAATTGCAGCAGCAGATTTACCCCATCTGTTTAAACGATTTTACCGTGCAGAAAGCGATCGCTCTGGGAATAGAGGGGGATCGGGATTAGGATTAGCGATCGCTTATGAAATTGTGCGCTTGCATGGTGGTACAATTCATGTCACAAGTCAGCCTAATCAAATCACAACTTTTACAGTAGAATTGCCATCTTAAAAACTGCAAATCCAATTCTAAGAAAATTCTTAATTGCTTCTCATGATTTTCTTAATATTTATGAGGTAACTTAATAAAAGTTGTCAGGTTTTGTAATTTTTAGGAAAAGTGAAATCAAATGGATGGTAGTTTAATCCTATTTAACATTCTCAATCCGCCGGTTTTATTCTTCTTTATGGGAATGCTGGCGGTTTTTTGGAAATCTGACTTAGAAATTCCTCAACCTTTACCTAAATTATTTTCTCTTTATTTACTTTTGTCAATTGGGTTTAAAGGGGGACACGAACTAGCAGATAGTGGGATTAATTTACAAATAGCACTCACTCTCATAGCTGCTATTGTTATGGCTGCCATCGTGCCAGTATACACCTTTTTTATTCTCAAACTTAAGCTTGATAATTATAACGCAGCTGCGATCGCAGCTACCTACGGTTCTATTAGTGCAGTCACGTTTATTACTGCTAGTTCCTTTTTAGAAAAACTGCATATTTCCTACGGAGGACACATGGTTGCAGCATTAGCCTTAATGGAATCTCCCGCCATTATAGTCGGTTTAATTCTGGTGAGAGTCTTTGCCCCAAAAACAGAAGATGAAAAAGAATTTTCTTGGGGAAAAGTGATGCACGAAGCTTTTTTAAATGGGTCTGTTTTTCTCTTAGTTGGTAGTGTGATAGTGGGATTGCTAACGGGAGATAAAGGTTGGGAGAAATTACAACCATTTACTCAAGGAATTTTCTATGGTGTGCTGACTTTCTTCTTACTGGATATGGGATTAATTGCTGCAAAAAGAATTAAAGACTTAAGTAAAACAGGTTCTTTCTTGATTGGATTTTCGGTTTTTATTCCCATTATCAATGCCATCATTGGCATTTTGATATCAAGAGTCCTGGGAATGGGAGAGGGAAATGGCCTTTTATTCGCGGTTTTATGTGCCAGTGCTTCTTATATTGCTGTTCCAGCAGCCATGAGATTAACAGTTCCCGAAGCTAACCCCAGTCTCTATGTTTCTATGGCTTTAGCTTTAACATTTCCCTTCAATATTATTGTCGGTATTCCTCTGTATTTACAAATCATTAAATTGGTTGGTGTATAGTTCAATTTTCCAGTTTTTTCATCAAAAATCCATGCTTATAACATCCAAAATAAGTATCAGTTATGCCAACTGTTAACCGAGTAGAAATCATTACTAGCACCCTGGAAATTCCCGAATTATCAAAGATTCTAGACTCAGACAAAGTGGCTGGATATACATTGATAGAAAACCTTTCTGGTAAAGGAGACAGAGGTTCTTGTTACAACGATTTAGGTCGAGAATTTAGCAACAGTTATATTTCAGCTATTTGCAAAAATCAGGAACAATTCAGCTACTTAATAGATAGTATTCTACCTATCTTAAAAACCATTGGTGGTTTATGTTTAGTCACTCAAGCTGAGTCAATTGGATCAGATCAAACTTCCGAACAAATAGATTTAGTCAGCGATATCATGCAAGAAGTCAAGAAAATAGAGATCATCATAGATACCTCTTGGGTTGAAGACACTACCAAAATTTTAGATAGTGTTGCAGTCTCTGGATACACAATTATTAAAGATACCTCTGGTAAGGGTGATAGAGGTTCATCTTGTCCCGATATCGGCTGTTCATTTAGCAATAGTTATATTATAACAGTTTGCACAAATGAAAGACAATTAAACAGTTTAGTACAGAAAATTACTCCTCTGCTAAAGAAATTGGGAGGTGTTTTTTTAGTGACAGAAGCTAAATGGGTTAATCACTAAATTTTGGCAACCGCTATGATGTGGCAGCTATTAGGTCAAGAACAAAAGTAAAATAACCATGAATTCCACAATGCCAATTAAAAGAATCCTGAAAGGGCTTAACGAATTTCAGACAAACTATTTTACTATTCATCAGGAAATGTTTCGTCAATTATCTGAAGGACAAACCCCTGAAATTCTCTTTATAACCTGTTCTGATTCCCGCATTGATCCAAATTTATTAACACAAACCAAACCGGGAGAGCTTTTTATTATCCGCAATTTGGGTAATATTATTCCCACCCATGGTAGTCATAATAGTAGCGAAGGTGCGGGAATTGAATATGCTGTTTCTGCTTTAAACATTAAACATATTATTGTTTGTGGTCATTCTCACTGCGGTAGTATGAAGGCACTCCTACAATTAAATAGTTTACCTGATGAGATGCCTTTAGTTTACGACTGGTTAAAAAGTCATGCAGAGTCTACTCGTCGTCTTTTACGAGAAAACTATCAGGAATATGATGGAGAGACGCTATTAAAAATAGCTGTGGAAGAGAATGTTTTAACTCAAATTGAAAATTTAGAAACCTATCCCGTAATTCGTTCTAAATTACACGGTGGTAAACTCTCTCTTCATGCTTGGGTTTATCAAATAGAAACCGGGAAAATCGTTGCTTATGATGCTAATAATCGTAAATTTGTTACTCTTGCTTCTGACTCTTTTCCTGTTCCCGACCCTTTAGCTTGTTTACAATCTGGGTAATCTCTGAGAAAATGTAAAAATGTATATTTTTATAGGTAGATCAATAATAGTCCTCTCTTCCCTTGCGGGGAGGGGGTTGGGGTGAAGTCATTCTATATTATATTATTATCTACCTACTTTTTGACGAAATAGGACATCTACCGGAAATATGAAAAACTACATAACTCCCACGAAATCAGATCAGCTAGTTGATAAAAATAATGGTTTTTTTGATAAAAGTAATCAATGGTTATTTAACACATCTGAAAGAGCATTAGAACAGGCCTATCAATTAGCATTAAAAATTCAAGATATTGAATTGCAACATTTTGGTGGTGAGAAAGTTTCTGCTCAGTCAGGGAAGTATAGCCAAAATGTATTAGATTGTTTCCAAACAGATGTGGAAAAATATTTGAATACAATCAAAATCAAAATTACACAATTTAAAATCAGTCGCTTTTTTATAAAAAACTCTAATTACACCTTTTTAGATAAACTCAAGTTAATTGACGAAGTAATCACAAGATACAATGATTCAGATATTGAAATATCTACATCTAAAATCGTAGATTCTCATCAAAAACCGATAATTTCCAATGTGAAATATGAAGAACCAGGTTTAAAAAAATCATCTCAAATAAGTTTGGCTAGTATTGAACCTGTTACTCATAAAACTGGAATTTTTCCCAGATCCATTGGTAGAACGATTAGGAAAATTACAAATGATATGAGTCCGGCTTCTGAAGAAGAGTTAGTCAGGAATTTTCAAGCTTCCCGTAAAACAACGAGACGAGCTATAAATTTTCTCCTGTTATTAATAATAATTCCTCTTTTGACTCAAGAAATTTCCAAACAATTTTTCATATTTCCTGCGGTAGAACATTTTCGCAGTGCTGAAAGTACACCTATTTTTCTTAACTGGGAAATGGAAGAGGAAGCACTAAAAGAATTACAGTCTTTTGAAGAGGAATTAAGGTTTGAAAAGCTTTTAAAACATTCTCCTGATATTTCTCCAGAAGCTATGGAAGCAAAAATCTCATTGAAAGCAAATGAAATTGCTAAAGATTTTCAACATAAAAGTAATAATGCGGTTGCAAATGTTTTTGCAGACTTATTAGGATTAATTGCTTTTACGGTTGTTATATTAACAAATAAAAAAGGGGTGGTAGCAATTAAAAATCTCCTGAATGAGATTATCTATGGTTTGAGTGACAGTGCTAAAGCATTCATCATTATTTTATTTACAGATATTTTTGTGGGATTTCATTCCCCACATGGTTGGGAAGTCATTCTGGAAACTATAGCAAATCATTTAGGTATTCCAGCAGATAGAAGTGCGATTTTCCTGTTCATTGCCACATTCCCTGTTATTCTAGATACCATATTCAAATATTGGGTTTTCCGCTATCTCAATCAAATATCTCCTTCAGCAGTAGCAACACTTAAAAATATGAATGAGTAAAGAGTCTTCACAGGTAACTTGAAACAAGGACTTAAATAGGCATTCTTGGAGGTGCTGTTTTCCACATTAAATCAATTTCTTCTGCTGTGAGTTGATAAGCTTGATTAATTAAATCAGAAAGACGCTGTTCTAATTTTACAGTTTCGTTTTTGCGGCTGTTAATTTCGGGAACATAATCATTATATGCTTGACGTAAAGCTGTAAAAGCTGGTATACTTAAAGGGTCTGAAGATTTTTTGGCGTTTTTTTGTTTGGGCATTCTTTTTCTCACTTCGTCTACAAAGTCTGGAAATTCCAAAGTAGCAAAGTCTTCTAATTTATTGCCCAGTTTCTCAATTTTGTATTCTATTTGCAACCAGTCGAGAACATCTTTATAAACTTGTCTGTTGATTTTGGTAATTTCAATTAACCGGGTGACAATTGCTTCTACTTCTGCGCGAGTTTCTTCTGTGGGTTGGGCAATGGGTAGGGTTTCCATTAAATAACCAACAGGGTTTAAAGCCTCATCTTTCATGTGTGGTAAATATCTCCAATTATACCACCATATAAGGGGGGAATTTAGACTAGCTAATACCCATAAATCAGAGGTAGGTAATATAGAAACTGCATTATTGCTGTACATTGAATCAGTGTCAAAGCTAAACCTTGAATGAAATGCAATTCCTTGTATAAATATCTTTGCTTGTTCAAATTTTTCATAAAAAGCACATGATCGTAATTCCCACCAGTAATGACCTTTATCTGAACGCTTACAGAGTTTATCTTCAAATTGTTTTAGGTGTTCATATAAGGACGGGAAATGGAGGTTAAAATTTTCTTCTGCTGTATGTTGATCTTGACTCCATAACCATGTAAAATCACTACTAGACTTAAGTAATATAATCCATAAATTTTGATAATCTGCAACCCATCTACTAATATCCTGACCTCTTAAATAAGGCTTAATAATCTCTGCACATTTTGGGTCAGCTTGAACCAACTTGTTCTTAGTAGCATTATCTATGAAAAATGCTTCATTAAAACCTGTTTTTATTCCACATATCGGTTTAACTCCAGCAAACTCCTTTAAGGGAACTCCTACCCGTTGAATTTTCCGCATTAAATCATCAACCGCAGGAGGTTCTAAACTCCAAGCATGAGCAGAAAACCGCGACCAAGGAATAGTAAAACTGTTTTCTGGATTTTGCACATATTGAATGAGGTTAATATTTTTCAACTCCCCACGAGGAACAGCACAAACTAAAACTGATTTATTCTCATTGTCTGTATTTGAAACTTCAGATTTCCTGGCAGCAATAATACAGGGAAATGTATCCGCGTCTTCAAAAATTGGTGCGTGTCCAAAATCAATAATTTGTTCAAACACACTGGACTGACAAAAAAACCGTCGCAAAGATTCACCATAACCAGAACGTAACCATTTATTAGTGACAATATAAGAAATAATTCCTGCTGGTTTAAGCAGATTTAAACCTTTTTCATAGAAATAAATATAAATATCTGCAACTCCGTCATAAGTTTGATAATTTTCCTGTAAATAAGGTTTAAATGGTGATAATAACTCCTGACGAATATAGGGAGGATTTCCAATAACAACATCAAAACCACCGTCAGCAAAGATTTGAGAAAATTCACTTTCCCAATTAAATGGTAAATCTGTGATTTTTGCATCATTAATGATGGAATTACCGATTTTAATATTATCATCCAAATAAGTTAGAGTTTTTCCCTGAGTTGCGGTTTTTAACCACAAAGATAACTTAGTAATTTCTACCGACTCAGGAGACAAATCAACCCCAAATAGATTATTACTAAGAATAGTCTTATCTAATTCAATATTTTCTAAAGTCTCATATTTTAAAAATCGCAAATTATCATTAACTCGTTGATATTGACCTGCAAAATAATCAAAAGCAGCAATTAAAAACGCACCAGAACCACAAGCAGGGTCAAGAACTCGCGTTTTTACTAATACCTCATCTCGGTAACTTTGCCAAAATTCAATTTCCCGTTTTTGATTTTCTGCTGTATCTATAAACTCTCCTATTTTTAACCGTTGTCTTAATTCATCTTCGCGTTTTTGTAAATATCCACCAATTGCAACTTCAACAATATATTGAGTAATATAAGCGGGAGTATAGAATACGCCTAATTTTTTCCGTTTACCCTGTTTTTTATCAAATTCCTGTTTAGCAACATCAGCTTTTAATTCTTCTAAATCTGTAATTGACTGCTCAAAAATTCGTCCTAAAATATCTACGGAAACTTCCGAATCAAAATCAAAACGGGTTAATTGTTGCAGTTGACCACACAAAGAATCAGGAATATCTAATAGTTGATCTAAAATTGGATCATGTTGAAATAAACCACCATTATAACCGGGAATTGGGGGATCTTCATTACCTTGGTCAACCCAACGAAAAACGGCCTTATAATTTTCCCAAATTGGTCGAGGATGATAAATATCTTTGTTATTATAGGCTTTGCTAATTGTCTTTTCGGGTAATAATCCCCTATCTTCACAAAAAGCAATAAATAAAATTCTGTCTAATGTTTTTTGTGCTTTCTCAATTAATACTTGATCACGATTAGGAATATGCAATTTACTACCAAAACGAAACCGGAAATCTTTAACTATATTTAATCTAACTTGTTTATATTCCTCATAAAGTTGTTTAGTAATGTCCTCTTGTGCTTCTTCAGAAGTTACTAACAACCTGTCAATGGTAGATATATCTTTAATTGGTAAAAAGTTTTCTCGACAAAGCAGTAAATAAAATCTTTTAAATTCCTCAAAATCCGCTAAATTAGTTAATAAAAACTGTTCATAATAAGCGGGAGTTTTATTAGTATGATATAATCGTAATTCTCGATAATTAGAAACGATAATCCAATGACAATCAGGAGTATAATTAGCATAGCGCCAACCCTGATCAACAGCGGATTCTTTTCTCCCAGATGCGGGTCTATCTAAATCATCTTTTGTCCCTTTTAATTCAATTGGTGCAACAACTTTACCCTGTAATTTTACCTTTCCTTTGTTATTTTCTGTTGCGGTAAAAAAGCCCACAGCAGCATCAGCAGAACCCCCACCGTCAGCTATAGTTTGTTCTGCGTGAATTTCCCAAACTTTACCACCACCTGTAATAATGGAAGAGTAACCTAAGACATTTTGAAAGATATCTTTGAGAAAATCACCATGTAAAGAAATCTCTTTGACTTGGTTAAGAGTACCTGAATTTAAAGCCTCAACCCATTTGATGATAATTTGGTGACGTTGTTTTAAATCTGAAGGAAATTTAAACTTAACCAAAGCATTTTTTAATGACTTTTTCTGGAATAAAGCTTTAGAAAGTTGTTGACTCATAACTTTAATTTCTCAATATATATCATCATGTAGATTCCACACTTTCAAGAATCCGGGTATTTGGGTCATCATTTTTGACAAGGGGGTAACATATCAGATAAACTAATTTGTAAATCAGGAAACTCTAAAGCTGAGACTATTCCATCTTCCCCAATAATTACCTCACTTTCATAACCATTTTGAGTTGGGTTTCTAAAAATGTGTAATTCACGTTTTACCACATCTAGTACCCAATAATCTTTAATCCCTGCTAAAGAGTAAGCTTTAGCCTTAGTTTCACAATCTAATTTTAAACTACTATCGGCAACCTCAATAATTAAATAAACTTCTGATGGTGTAGGATGATGATCTGCATAGTCCAAAGGATCAATTTTCACGACGGAAATATCCGGTTCTGGTTCAGACCTATTATTTAATTTTACAGGTTCTTGACTAGATACCCAAGCACGATTTTCTAATCTTTTTTTGAATAAATAGTCTGTTCTTACCACTGCTGAACGGTGCGCTGTTCCTTTTGCAATCATCCAAATAATTCTCCCATTTAAAAGTTCCACTCGTTCATCTGGGGCAAAAATACCCGCTTCATTCATGCGGTGATATTCTTCCACCGTCCACAAACGCAATTCTAGATTTGTTTCTGTACTTTGCATAGCGGCTTTAATCACTTTGAGGTGTTTATGTTCACTTGTATTTAATCTAATTCTATCTTTGAGAATATAAATTCGCAGCAGGTAAGCGGACTCATAAAGTCTGACTTACAAACATCTTACCGCTGTCCGATCGCCAAAATATGGCTGCTGATGATGATTAACAAAAATAAATCTATGACAAGTTGTCATATTTGGCGTTAATTGTATTTAAAATGGGATGAGAACAATAAAAATTATTTCCGAGGACAGAAGTATGAAATCTATAGCAGCAACTTTGCGACGTTTGAGCCTAGCTGTATTGACAGTTATTGTAATTTTTGGTAGCTTTGCTGTGTTTACCCCCACTGCATCTGCGGAAACATATACAGTTAAGCTGGGTACTGATAAAGGTGCGTTGGCTTTTGAACCCAAGAAATTGACTGTTAAGCCCGGTGATACAATTGAATGGAAGAACAACAAAGTTCCTCCCCACAACGTTGTCTTTGATGCTAACAAGAATCCTGATAAAAGTGCTACTTTAGCAAAATCTTTGTCCCACAAGAAGTTATTAATGAGTCCTGGACAAACCGAAACCACGGTTATTCCTGCTGACGCTACTCCTGGTGATTACACCTTCTATTGCGAACCTCACCGTGGTGCTGGCATGGTTGGTCACATCATTGTTGAAGGCTAATATGTAGCTACAAACCATCCCTGTATATTAACGGGGATGGTAAAAGCAATCCTGATAATAGACAATCAAGACACAAAAATACTTTTATAATTATTGTAGATAAAAATTAGTTGACTTTTAGATCAAAGTTTTTTATTTAATATGAATTTAATTACACAGCCAATTTCTGAAAAAATCGGACAGCAAATTATTAGCCAAGACGATAAAAGTATTTTGGAAATAGACAGAGAAGAAATTATTAGTCTATTTAAAGAATATGGAGTTTTACTATTTAGAGGATTTACTGCTGATACTGAAATATTTAAAGAATTTAGTAATTTATTCAGCAATAATTTTTTAGATTATGCAGGTGGTGCTTTTAATAGAAGGGTAATTAATGATGATAAGACCATTTTAAGTGTTAATGATTTCCAAACAGAGATTAAATTACATGGAGAAATGTACTATCAAAAGAATATTCCCTTGATGTTGTGGTTTTTTTGTGCTAATCCCGCTGCAAAAAATGGTGAAACAACGGTTTGTGATGGTAGACAATTTTTTGCAGAACTCAGTCATTCAACTCAAGAATTATTCAGTCAAAAGCGGCTAAAGTTTACTGCGAAAATGAATAAAGAACAGTGGCAAAAAAAATATAAAATTGATGATATTAATGAATTAGAACAGATGTGTAAAACGAATGATACACACCTGACTATATATGAAGATCAATCAATTCTCTTTGAATATATTTGTCGAGTAGTTATTCCTAGCAGATGTGGAAAATATCAGGTTTTTATTAATAGCCTTTTACCAGCAATGCAGTTAAATCCTGATGTTCTGAAGTTTGATGATGATTCAGAAATTCCTGATGAACTTATGGATGAATTAAATGGAATTGCTGAGAGAATTACTACCAATATTGACTGGAAAAAAGGAGATATTTTAATGATTGATAATACAAGAATAATGCACGGTAGAAGGTCTTTTAAGGATGAAACAAGAGAGATTTATATCCGGTTATGTTCTCCAAATTTTCAATTTTAAAATAATACTCCCCTTCTGACAAAGAAGGGAAAGTTTAGGTATTACTTCATATCATAACCAAACAAGTTAGGGTCAACCTCTCCTAATTGTAAATCAGCTAAACCGTATTCTTGCCAACGTCTTTCCACCATGGCGGCTACACGAGGATCTGACTTTAAGGGTGAACCCCATTCATGTTCGGTTTCTGGAGGGATTTTTGTAGTGGCATCTATACCCATTCTCCCACCTAAACCGAGTTTTTCACTGGCAAAATCTAAGGTATCAAAGGGAGTATTAGGTAAAATAAATACATCTCTGGTAGGATCTACTTTAGAACTAATTGCCCAAACCACTTGACGAGGATCTCTAACATTGATATCCTTATCAACTACAATCACAAATTTCGTGTATGTAAATTGTGGTAACGCACTCCAAAACGCTAAAGCCGCCCGTCGTGCTTGTCCAGGATAAGCTTTGTCTATGGAGATAATCGCAGCTTTATAACTCAAGGCTTCCATGGGTAGGAAGAAATCAACTATTTCTGATACCTGTTGGCGTAAAATCGGGGTGTAAATCCGATTCAGAGCGATCGCCATCATTGCTTCTTCTTTTGGTGGCAGTCCGCTAAAGGTGGTAAGATAAACTGGGTCTTTGCGGTGTGTCATACACTGAAACCGCACCAAAGGGGAATCCTCCACACCGCCATAATATCCCATGTGGTCGCCAAATGGTCCATCAGGTAAAACTTCCCCCGGTGTAATTGTCCCTTCCAAAACAAACTCAGAATCTGCGGGAACTTCCAAATCTACAGTTTTACACCGGGCTAAGTTGACCCCAGAACCGCCGTACAATCCAGCAAATAACCACTCTGATAAATCCACAGGAATGGGTGTGGCCGCAGCCATAATGATTAAAGGATCTACACCCAGAGCGATCGCTACCTCTAACTTTTTACCACGTTCTGCGGCTTTGCGCAAGTGTCTCGCCCCTCCCCGTACTGATAACCAATGTACGGTCATTGTATGATGAGATTGTAGCTGTAAACGATACACCCCTACATTGGGGATTCCCGTCTCACAATCCTTAGTAATTACCAATCCTAGCGTAATAATCTTTCCGGCATCTCCCGGATAAGGACGTATTAAAGGTAACTTATTTAAGTCTAAATCCTGGCCTTGAATTACCACCTGTTGACAAGGGGGAAAAAAGTCCCGTCCCGGTTTGGCTTTCACCACGTCAAATAACACCTTACCAAAATCTATGGCTTGGGAGATCTTTTTTGGTGGTTTGGGTTGCTGAAGCATACTCAACTTCTTTCCCAGGGTTTCCAACTCCTCTGGTTTTTCCATGTTCATAGCCCAGCATATCCTTTCCACAGTCCCCATTAAATTGACCGCAACGGGAAAAGACGCGCCTTTGACGTTTTCAAACAGTAACCCTGGACCACCTTTTTGCAGCATACGGTTGGAAATTTCCGCAATTTCCATATCTGGGTCAACTAAAGCCGAAATTCGCTTTAATTGTCCTCTTTCTTCTAGAATTTTTATGAATCCCCGTAAATCTCGCGCCATGGTTTTGTTTTTATGAAGAAGTGTAAAGCTATTTTTATCTTAGTCTTGATTTGGATAAGTTGACTTCTTAGTACAAATATACTATATTGAGGAAAAGAGGGATTTTGCTCACGCACAGACGCAAAGAGAGAAATCCGGTTTTTAATTGATAAAAGTTAGGGGGTTTTATGTTGAAGTTAAATAACAAGATTTCCCTGTTAGAACTTATCCAAATTTTATCAGCATATCGTCAAAATATCATTTTGAATTTACATAATTTAAAGGAAGATTATCAAAGAACTGGTATTAAGCGAGTCAGGGGTATAAGGGATATTAACGGTGATTTGATTACTCCTTATTTAGAAACTCAAGATATCTATGGTGGTGATTTTGTGCAAATGGGTGTATTTGCTATAAATCGCAATACTGCTACTATTAATATGTTGGTAAGGCGGAAAGTTAAGCTGGTAAAAGTTGAGGATAATAGAGATATTATCGAAGTTGGGGGGTTGCTGGCTAATGACTTGGATAATTTTAATAATTATACCATTGTTAAAGATGGAAAACTTCACGTTTCCAGTTTAAATATCAAAATCAGTAACAAGAAAGTATTTGATTTATTGCAAGCTAAAGATGTAATTACTGCTGATAAATTTGATTTCAATTGTGAGTATACAATTAGGTTAGATAATTTACCATTAGTTCCCGTTAATATCAATTTTGGTAATCTTGATGGGTTGTTTAATCAAGTAGCAGAAATCAAAGTTCTTACCAGTATTCTATCTGCTTATTTACGCCATCAATCTGATGTATTTGTCAGTGATCAAATAGAGGAATTAAAACAAAATTATTTGTCAAAAAACCTGTATTTGAACTTCCCGACAACTCAAGAATATGCAAATACAATTGAGACTCATACTAGTTATAAAATTGATTTTGGTAATCAGGATATTCTCAACTTGAGTAAATTATATGCTGCTAACCAATTTTTAGGGAGGAGATATGAAGTTTATGACCAAGAAACTGGAGAGATATTTGCTAAACCAACCTTAGAAATGGGTTTAAATCAAAATATCGCTTTCCGACAAAAAGCCATTACTAGGAGAATGAAACTAACTAAAGTTGATGATTTGATGAAACCGATTTTTGATGACTTTTTGGGAATTAAAATCAATGGGAAAATAGGGGAAATTCTCAATCAAGTCGGTGATGACAGTTTAGCCTTGTTATTATATGGTAAACATGATGGTAAATTAGTCAATAAAGAAGACTTAATTACAGCAATGACAACAGCTTATAAAAAATTGGTAGCAGTTGTTGAGCAAATTTATCAACAAAATATTTCTTCCTTAGTATTTTATATTGGTGTCACAGGACATTTACCCAATAAAATCACAGCTAAAGCCATGACTGCTGAGGAATTAGCTGCTAAATATCCCCATTTACAATTTTCCAAACATGAACAGAAAGGAACATTTTACGAAATTGGAAATACCATTATTAGCGTTTATCCGCAAACAGAATATTACAGTAAAAAGTCATTAGCAGTTAGTTAATTGATCTTATAGAATCTCATAGCCAACCCGAATCAGAAGGAATATAAGGTTAATATTTGTCTAATGTATGTTATCATCAATAAATATTGTGAATGTATTGTGACTGTATTGTGACTGTGAGGTTAATAAAGCAATGACACAGGAATTAATAGACCTCAGAAATAGTATTTTAGAACAGCGTTACAGTGACGCTTTAGCCATTGTAGATGAGTTAGAGGGAATGGGTAGACAAGCGATTTTCAGAAACATTCAATCTTTTTTAGTAAGATTGATGATTCATTTAATTAAAAATCATGTAGAAAACCGATTAACTAATTCCTGGTCAAATTCAATTCGCAGTTCAATTAGAGAAATTAAAAAAATCAATCTGCAAGATAATAAAACCTCTTACTATATTAAGATAAATGAGTGGCAGTTAATATTAGAAGATGAATTTGAAGAAGCTATTCGAGAAGCCAGTGATGAAGTAATGAATGGTATTTATAGTCCATTTCAACTAACAGAAATGGTTGATAAAATGCAGATTATAAATCAATCTCAAATTCTGTTAAACTTGACATATAATTACTCAATCAAGGAATTACCAGCAGTGATTGATAATTATTTAACTCAGTTACCTGGTGGTGAAGATTGGAAATTAGGGAAAAGATGATTAATATTCCCGACTTCATTATCAATTGTCAGGTATTGTCAGGTAACGTAAGTAAAGTCACCTGACATCTAAATTTACAACCTTAGCCAAGATAAGAAATTATCCCACCAAGAATTAGAGATATTTCCCATAGATAATTTCATTTTTTGGCGAATATCTTGAATATTCCAGTTGGTAAGTCTAGCTAGATTTTGAGCTTCTTGTTCAAATCTCCGTCTTAAAGAACTTTTATATCTTCTCCCTGCACTACATTTAACCTTACCTGTGAATGGGTGTTGTAAAATATAACGTCCTTGAAAAGAGTCTCTTTGAGCAGTTTCTTGAAAGATCAAATCTTCAGGAAATTTATTTCTAGTATAGCGGACGTGCAAGCGAGTAATGAAAACACTACTACTGGGAAAACGAGAACGAAAACCCGGAGCTATGGGGCTATTACTATCACTATTATCATTCAACCAAAAAACACCGGCTTGTTTTAATTCTTCATTATTGAGTGGTTCAGCAGCACAAGGATCACAAGTACTCATATCCCAAGCATATTCTAAAAATCCGACTTTTTTATCTTCTTTGGTGTAGGAATTTTGGAACATGGATTTATAAAAATCGCCAAATTGATTTTTCACAAACACGGGAATATTCACATCTGAAGGAACTTTAACCGTGCGATAATTAGTAATTTCTGCCTGTCCTTTAGGTGAGAGAATATAAATGATTAAATCCTGTTCTTTAGTAGCGTTAACCATTCCTAAACGAATGGGTAACATAAATTTCCGTGATTCGTAGGAAATTTGTAAAGGACGCAGGAATTGATAACCTGATTCGGCAAATTTATCTAAATTGACTTTAGCAACAAAGAATTTCATCGCTGAACGAATGTAGGGTTTGAGTAATTCCTTTGCACCTTGAGGAATTTTATAACCATTGCGATTTAACCAAGTTTCTAAGCCACCAGATTCTTTAGCACTGAGGATAACAATATCATATTCACCAACATTAAATTTGGCTTCAACAGTTACACCCAAACTGCTATCTTTATTCGTACTACTATCTGATCTGGCTGCGTTTTGCATTGGTCGCATCTCGTTTATTTTATAAACTGGGGCGCAGGGGTCAGAATCAAAATATTCTACTAATCTTGGGGCGCTAAAAGCATCTAATCTTTCAATAATTTTTGGTTCAGCTACACGAACTTGTTCTTTTTGTAATACTGTGGGAACAGGAACAACAATCGCAAAATCTTTAACATCACCTTGAAAATCGTTAGCCATGGTTAAAACCGTGCGATTTCCGTCTCTAGCAAGTATGACTTGAGAAGCTTGGTTATAGAGTTTTGTATCGGCTTTAGCCACATAAAACCCACAAAAAGCCCAAGCTGTAGGCGCGAAACACAGCACTGCTAAAAGTGCAGATACTAAGGGCATAAATAGGCGAAGTCTTTTCATTTTGATGCCTTAATTAATTTTCAATTCTGCTTTATTCCACCAAGAAAATCTAGGGCTAAACCAAGATTTATCTAATAAAATAGTCAAGGGTGCAAGGGCAAATAAAGCCCAAAAAACAGCGGTAGAGAGAAAGAAATAATTCCGCAAAATAAACGTTAATAAAGCAATACATACCGCCCAGATTATTCTACTAATACGGGCGTTGGGAATTGAACGAGGATCTGTTACCATAAACAGAGAAAATAACACTAAAGATCCACTCATTAAATGATGAAAATAAACATCCCATGTCCAACCTAACCAAATATTTCTCACGGCTGCTAAGAGGGAATAAGCACCTAGAAAAGCAGCGGTAGTGTCCCAACGACCAACGCGCTGTAAAATCATTCCTCCAGTCCCTGCAAATAATAGCGCGTACCACCATTCTTCCCCCCATTGTCCTGGGGAAACCCAAGCATCATTAGTGAAGCTAAGAACAGCAATAATGCCAAAATTAGCAGGATTAAAAAAATGCTTTTCCCCATATTGAAAGATAAATTTACTTGCTATGGCTGCAAATCCAGCTAAGGCCATGGTTGGCCAATGATCAACCCGTAATAATAAACTTAGTCCCAAAGAGGTAATGAGGGGACTACGAATATTAATTGGTAAAATTCTGCTTTGGGATTTAGTGATCAATGAAAAGATAATTTGTGTTATTATGCAGGAAGCGATCGCTACACCAATAAATTCTGGATGTAATGTCCAGTCTCGCGTGAAAACGCCTAAAATCAGAAATAAACTCAGAAACAGAATTTGATAATCTCGAACATCTTTGAATAATATCATCTTCATTCCACTGATTACTCACAGCTTTTCTTCTAGTTTAAATCACTGTTGTCATAAATTAGGTTGTTGTTACAGTTTTTGTAACAAACGGGATTTATACAGGGGATATGGAATCAACGAACCACTCCAGGGACGCAGAACACAGAGAAATGGGGGGGAGGGATATTTTGCGTAAGTCCTGTAGAAGTCGGGAATCTAAAAATTACGGTTTTAATAATAGATAAAATAATTGTCCATTGCTGACTGTCACCCCCGCTCTTTCTCCCGCAGCTTCACCTGTTCCTAAAAAGTAATCTACCCTCCCTGCTCCTTTAATTGCGCCCCCTGTATCTTGATCTAAAACGTAACGACTCACCAGCCGATATTCGATTTTATTACTATTATTAATATAGGGAAAAGGAGCGCGAATTAATGCTAAAGCCCCTGGAGGCATTAATGATTTATCTGTAGCAATAGAACGCTCTGGAGTTAGTGGTACACTAATAGAACCTTGGGCTGGTTTTCCGTAGGTTTCTCGAAAAAATACAAAACTGCGATCGCGCGGAATATAAATATTCAAATCCTGGGGATATTTGCGGAAATAGTCGAGGATAATTGGCATATTTAACCCTTCTAAAGGTAATTTACCATCATCAACTAACGACCTTCCTAAACTTCTATAATTATAAGCTGTATCACCAGCATAGCCTATGGTTGTTTGTGTTCCATCTGTTAATTTAAGTTTGGCTGAACCTTGAATTTGAATCATATAAGGTTCAAGACGATTTCTCAACCAAAATAATTCTAATCCTTTTAATTTTCCCTTTCCACCTTGTAAACCATCTGCACCTTCTAATTCTAATCTAGTAGGATGGGGTTTAGCCCAAGATTCTAAATCAGCGGGATAGCGATAAACAGGATAACGAAACTCTTTTGTTGGTTGACGACTGGCTAAATATACAGGTTCATAATAAGCGGTAAATAAAACCGTTCCTTTATTATCTCTCCCTACAGATTGATAAAAAACAAATTCTTTTTCGATAGCTGCGTGTAGTTCTTGAGCCGATTTTGTGGAAATCAACAATTGACGAAATCTTTGCAAACTTTGATCAACTCTTTCTCTAGTAATTTCCGATTTTTGATAAGCCATAATCGCCTGTTCTGTTTGCAAATATTTCAGGCTATAATCTATAGACTGTAATAATGCTTTTTTATCATCATAAGTTGCTTGATCTAAACAGGAAATATCCTCTTGACAGCAAGTAACTGGTACTCTAGGAACAAGTACAGGTAACTTATTTGGCTCTGAATTTACTAACGGTGGTAAATTCCATTTTGCTAACCGACATTCGGGGGGACTAAGTTCTTGATTGGGGAGTGGTTTTATCCCCACAATTAAACTGGCCATAAATACAGGTAAACTAATAGTAATATTAGTAATATTGGCAAAATGCTGGCTATTCATTCATGTTATGGTAGGTAGCAACCGCAGAAGGTGAAATTCGATTTAAATACCGGAAAATCCAATATTTGAATATAGTATCTAAAATCACGGGAAATGTGGCAATAAATAAGAAAATAAAATCACGATTAGCCGCTAATCCCCAATGTCGTGATATCCCTTCTAAAAGCACTTCCCAACCGTGGGGAGAGTGAAACCCAACAAAAACATCGGTAAATAAAATGATAATAAATGCTTTAGCACTATCACTTAAACCATAGACTACGTTATCAATAAATTCTTTGAGTACAGCAATATCAGATTTACTAATTAGTAACAACACTGTGAAACTAATTACCGCACAAATATCAGCAAATACATTTTTAATTGCATTATCACTTTCTTGACGAAATTCCTCTTTTACTTCCTCTGCTTTCTCTTTGATCTTCTTTTCTAATTCTTCAGATCCCAGAGGAGGTGCATTACTAATTAATGCTTCAAATTTAATTCTTTCTTCAAACCTTTGTAATTTTAATAATCCTTCTTCTTCCATTTCTGCATTTAAGAAAACTTCCACTTTTTCTGCATTGCGGAAATGTTCTACTAATGGTCCAACAATTACAGCTTTGGAAACTTGATGAGTCAGGAGAGGAACGATAATAAGTAGCAGTATAAAGCGAATGGAGATAATACTTCTTTTTTGTGCTTGACGAAAATTTCTAACTACGTCCTGCTCAGAACCCGGATCTAATTCTACTTGTAGTCGAGTGATAGTATTGAAAATTGAGCGGGGTAAAATTCCTGTAGTATTAGCTTTTCCTTTTCTGATATTTTGGTTAAATTTACTTGGTGTTTTGGGTGTGAATGCTTGAGAATTAACTAAATCTGCGGGGACTTTAACCGGTTGAGAATTGGGATTTTCATAATTTTTGTATATATCATTATTATTGTATTTAGAAGTAACTTGGTCAATAAATTCTAGTTTCTCTAAAATTAATGCTGGGCTAGTATATTCTATACCCACTTTCATGGCGGCTTTTTGCTTAGATTCATTAGCCAACCACTGACTCGCTTTAAACTCCGTCAGCCGCATTTGTACCGTTTTTAATAACTTTTGCAAATCTGTCTCAAAATAATCCATGACACTACTACTGTAGGTGGTAGACTCGGAATCTATTTTGTTACCATGGAAATGTTTTTCTTCAATTCCCTGGATTTTTATAGCTGCTTGATAAGCTGCTTCTAAAGAACGCTCTGGTGTCAGTAGATACCATCTGTAAGCAGCTAGTAAAAAAGGGTATATTTTTTGTTTAAACACAGTATTTTTCATTGAGACCATGATCTGGCATTATCTACTAAACTATTAAACTTAAATTAACCTAAAAGATATGGTTTCTTCTATTTGGATTTTTGGTACTAGTCGCAGTGGTAAAACTACTCGCTTGCTAAACCAGTTTAGTGCTTGGTTGCAAATAAAAGACAGTAAGTTGTCCAATTTATTTGACAACCCTATAAATCCAACTGCAAATTTACACCAAAGAGAACTAGGTATTTTATTACTAGCTGCTAATGATGACAACAGACGAGAATTAGCTGATAGAGTTACTACTTTGACCTTGGGAAAACATCCTATTCGCGTCAAAACAGCCTTGGGGTTTTTTCAAGATGAGGTAATTTTATTTTGGCCATTATTAATTGATTTATTGTCAATAAAAGCACAATTTCCGGTCAGATTACATCCAGAAACGGAACAAGAATTAGCGACAAAACTCTGGAGTTCCCATTTAAACTCAGATATTTTGCGGCGTGTCGGTATAAATGAGCATCGTTTAGTTAGACGAATACTGGATTTATGGCAATTAGCAGCTTATGGCGGTGTATCCTGTGAACATATTCCCCAAATATTGCACAGTGGTATAGCAGATAATTCTATCAATTTAGAACCGGAATTTTTGGGTTCTTTACTACTAAATTGGCGAAATTGGTGTTTGGAACGGGGTTTATTGACTTATGGGCTAATTACCGAGCTATATAACCAGAAATTATTAACTCATGGTGACTATCAGCAGCATCTCAAGCAACGTTATCAGGGTATCATAGCAGATGATGTGGATGATTATCCGGCGATCGCTGCTAATTTATTTGAATTTTTGTTAAATACTGGCACTGTGGGAGCATTTAGCTACAATTGTGACGGGGCGGTGCGCTGGGGTTTGGGGGCTGATCCTCAGTATTTATCCAGATTAACTAAATATTGTCAAGTAGAGAATTTAACTAAACCACATCCCCATAGTTTGGGATATTTTCTCACTGATCAAATGGTAGAATTGGTAACACAGCCCATGACAATGTTGAGTTTACCAAGTTCTGTACAGCCTATGCAAACCACTTCCCGCGCCGAGCTATTACGTCAAATAGCCCAGATAATAATTCATGGGGTGAAATCCGGGGAAGTAGGGGCAGATGAAGTAGCAATTATTGCACCGGGACTAGATGCGATCGCTCGTTATACCTTAGTAGAAATATTAACTAAACAAAATATTGCAGTAGAATCACTTAATGAACAACGCCCATTAATTAGTTCCTCGGTTGTGAGAGCTTTACTGACCTTAATAGCTCTAGTTTATCCTGGTTTGGGGCGTTTAGTAGATAGGGACGCTGTGGCGGAAATGTTAGTTGTTTTAAGTCAATATCAAACTCCAGACGGGGAGGAAAAAGAATTTCATCATTCTAGAATAGATCCGGTGCGGGCTGGGTTAATAGCAGATTATTGTTTTGTTCCCCACCCCCACACACCCGATTTATTATCAGTGAAAACCTTTGAACGTTGGGATAGAATTGGTTATATTGCGACTCAGGCTTATGAACAAATATTACAATGGATTGTCCAACAGCGGGAGCAATATCACCGGCGACTTCTCCTCACTCCCATTTTTCTCTTATACAAAGCCATTCAAGACTTTGTGTGTAAGGATAAAAATCCTTCATATCAGGAGTTAGCAGCATTAAGAGAACTAATAGAAACTGCTCAACATTATTGGGAAATAGATACTCGTTTAAAAGAAACCGATTCCCTATTACTTTCACTGCATACGCCAGAAACACTTAGCATGACTATTGCAGAATTTATTCAACTGCTGCAACGAGGAACAATTACTGCAAATCCTTATCCGGTGCGTTCTATCGGTAACAATAGAAAAACTGTAACTTTAGCGACTATCTTTCAATACCGCGCTAGTAAAAAAAATCACCGCTGGCATTTTTGGTTAGATATTGGTTCACCCCTGTGGGCAAAAGGTGGCGCGGCTAGTTTATTTGGTGCTAATTTATTTTTACAGCATAGACTAGGAAAACCTTGGACAGCAGCAGATGAACAATTAGCCGAAGAACAAAGATTACAAAGAATTATCGCCGATTTACTGGCGCGTGTGTCTGATAAACTCTATTTGTGTCACAGTGATTTAGCTGTAAATGGACAGGAGCAAATAGGACTTTTGTTACCTTTGATTTATGCTTGTGAAGTGGTGTAAATAATTAAAACATCACATTTTTACGATAAAATACCGAAATACTAACCTATCCTCCCCAAGTCCTATAATACCATAATTAGCGTACCAGCAACCTCTGTATTTTTAATCGTATCCTTGTTTTATACTTATTTTTGTTTTATTTGTGTATACAGAGTTTATTAGGTTTAATTTAAAAATATTGAAATATATTGAAATCAAATTTACAAGCTAAATTTTGCTGCATTATTATCCTCTAAACTGCTATCTTTACCCGCAGTCGTAGAGTTAAAATTAGCACCATGAATTAATTCTAATTCACTTAATTTCAGATTTATGAATATTTGCTAATCATTGTTTTGACATTTAGTAAGTGTTCTTCAATAATTTCGGGAATTTCGGTATTGGTTTCAATGATTGATTTACCAATGGTTTTATTAGCGATTTCATTGATAGCATCAATTAAGAGATTAGGCGTGGTAATATTAGCTTCAGCGATTTGTTTAATAGTCTCTTGGGGGTTATCTTTCTCCAATATAGCTTTTAAGACTTGGATTTCATCAGCTGGCAGATTTTCTAGTAAATTATCCCATGCTGTGGGTAAATTGTTTGGGTGATCATGTTCCGTATCAATTATATCTATATCTAATGGTTGCAGTAATTCATCAAAGGGAAATAACTCTACATTATTGTCTTGATTATCGGGTAATGTTTCCGAATTAGAATTAATTGTTTCCACTTGGATTAATTCCCAAATTTGATTTTGTAATAAATCCCTTTCCTCTTGTAATAGGGAAATTTGATTTTGCAATTGATTGATTTCAGATTGTTGTTCTAATGTCTTGATTTGTAAAGTATTGATGCTATTTTCTAGATTATTTCTGCTTGTGGTTATTTGTGTTAGTAAATCGTTTTGTTGGTTAATCTCCATCTCTCGATTTTGAAATTCTATTCGCAGTTCATAAAGTTTTTCCTCTAGTTGCGGTTTGAGTCTTTCTAGCAAAATTAGATCATTTTCTAGTTCTTTTTTTTCTTGTTTGAATGTATCAATTTGAGTTTGGATTTGGTTGATTTCCGCGCGAGATACGTTACAATTCAGTTCTAATCTTCGCTTTTCTATACTCAGATTATTGTAACTATTATTCAGTTCTATATGACTATTTTCTAAGTCATTAAATTCATTTTTAAGATTATGAACTTCAGATTCAATTTGCTTCTTTTGAGCAGCAAATGTACCTATATCTCGATGTAAACTATCCCTTTGATTACGACAATCTCCAATTTGGTTTTCTAGTTGTTGAGTTTCTGTATACAATAAAGTTTTATATTCTTCTAATTGCGCTATTTCTCTGAAAATGCGGGATTTTAATGCTTCCAAATCCCGAATACGTCTCTGCAAAGAACCAACTATCTTCAATTCATCAGTTCGTCGGCGTTTATCAACAAGAAATGCGGCTGAATATGTTGCTAAAACTGTTATTATACCGGAGAGAAAAGCTTTAGAAAAATCCCAGTTGGGGACAAGAATTAAACCAAAACTTACACTAAAAGCAGCTATTGCTAGTACGACTTGATGACTCACTATTGCTGGTGGCATTTTGCGAGGTCTTAGTGTAGTCAAATTGTGAGCATGATTAGTAATTAAAGTCATTATTCCTCTTGGTTTGTAAATATACAGTTATAATTTTGCTGAGATTGGATGATTGGAAACCTTGATCATAACTCTGTAATTAGATTTTTATTTTCACCAAATACAGCTAAATCTGCTTTTAAAAAGTCAATAAACTGTCTTGCTGTTCTACCTGAACGTCCATGATGACGAGTTGCCCATTGTAAAGCTTTATATTCTAAATCTTCGGGAGCAATACTGATGTTTTCTGCTAGGTGCTGGACAATTTGTAAATAGGTTTTTTGATCTGCTGCTTCAAAGGTTAATGTGAGACCAAAGCGATCGCTAAAAGACAACTTTTCCTCCATTGTATCCCATCCATGAACTTCATTGTTATCCTTGGGCGCTGGTCTATCCGTGAAAAATTCCCGGATTAAGTGCCGACGGTTAGAGGTAGCATATACAACTACATTTTCTGGTCTAGCAGTTACATTTCCTTCTAAAACTACTTTCATCATTTTAAAGGCATCATCATCTTCTTCGAAGGATAGATCATCGACAAAGATAATGAATTTCTGGGGAACTCCCCGCAACTGTTCGACAATTTTCGGTAAATCTGGTAATTCTGACTTAGAGACTTCTATTAACCGCAGCTTTCTATGACTATACTCATTTAATAAGGCTTTGACTAAAGAAGATTTGCCCGAACCACGACTACCATAAAGTAATACGTGCAGTGCTGTTTCTCCTGACAATAAAAACTCTGTATTTTTCACTAAAGCATCTTTTTGCCATTCGTAACCTACCAAGGTAGACAGTCTCACTGTATCCGCATAAACAATGCCCACTAGCTGACCATTTTGCCAACGAAAAGCATGGTATTGAGCAAATAAACCGCTACCATGTTGCCCATAATAAGCAGCTAAATCTTCTACAGCATCACCCCAATTTTCTAAATGGGAAATAAATGCCATTATATCCGTTTCTATGCCTACTGTTTCCGGTTCTCGATACCAGACCACAGGGGAAATGGGTAAATGAGTGGCAATTTGCACCCACTCGCTTAACACTGCACTGTTACATTCATACAAACTTTGTAATACTTGTAAATCATGACGGACAGCAGCTACTAAAGCTGGAGGTAATTTGCTAAATTCCTGCTGTTGTGCCAATTTACTAAAAGCATTATCCGCCATCAGAATTTGCTTAATTAGGTATTCTTCCCAAGTTTGATGACCGCTGGTTAAAGCTTGGAAATAAATACCGTAGGCTTGCAGGCAATCCCGCCCGTCTGCATCAGTGTAACGGATGGTTTGTAATAAGTTCAGAAAACTTTTGCCTACGTCGCCTTGTAGTACAGATTGGTACAGTAAAAGGGAGGCGGCTTGGCGTTGCAGAAATTGAACTGCTGTATAAGATGTAGTATTTGCGGTCAGCATTGCTAGATGATCCATCAATCAAATGGGTAAATTGTCTCTGACAATGAATTTAAGTATACTACGTAAATAAAATCAGGACTAAGGGAATCTCAAAAAAATAAATTATCCCATTTTGTGGCATGGGCTTCTAGTCCCCCGGTTTTAAAAGTAAGTTAAAATACTCATCAATCACGATACAAAACTTATGCTTACAGGAGGAAAAGTATAACCATTTGTATATTAAAGTAGAAAGTAGGATATTACAGTAAACTAATACTTGTTACCAGTAGGATAAATTGCTAACATATATACAGAAAATATGGACTACTAACAACTGTAAGTAACCGTTGTTTTTCCTGGATATGTATTACCAATTGTTTAGGGAATAGTCATGTTATTATTCAAGCTGCAAAGCTCTACTACAGACATTGTAAATATTTTATAGTTTCTTCCGTAGACTTGAAAGCAAAAATAGCTAATATTGCCATTTTGGCAGGTCTTTATAGCACAGATGGGATATTAGTAGATAGTAGCAATAGTTCGGACATTTTTAGTATTAACGAAAAACTGCTACAGTTATCCCAATCTTGATCGCAGGAATTCTTTGTCCATTTAAATAACTAGGAAATAATTCATGTTATCATCACTATCTTCTCAAAATGTGATCCAATACCTACAACAGGCAGGGCTATGTAGCCCTGATGATGGCAATGTAGATAAGTCTGTATTGCCAGAAAATAACCATAAAAATTGGAATTTACTGGTAATGCTGGCAGATAATCGCCAACTGCTGATTAAACAAGAACGAAAAATTAATCATGATTTTAGTTCTCATGAACTCTTTAATGAGTGGCTATTTCACCAGTTATTAGAAAAATTTCCAGTAATTGGTAATGTTGGTGCGATCGCATCATCATTACTACACTTTGATCAGGAAAATTCTATCCTTGTGCGTAGCTATTTAAGCGAATATGTGGAACTAGAAAGATTTTATCAACACAGTAGTATCTTTCCCACAGAGATTGCCAGCGCGATTGGTACTACGTTAGCAGGGTTACACCGAGCCACGTTCAATAAACTTGAGTATCGTGATTTTATGTCCACTGCTCCCGCAGGACAATTTCGCTATAATTTTTACAATCCCGTTCAAGGACTCCCATCAATAAATCCAGAAACATTTGGTATAATTCCCACTGAAGCGTTACAATTTCATCTTCTTTATCAACGTTACGAAACTTTAGAATTTGCTATTGCTGATTTAGCATATCAATGGCAATCATGTTGTTTAACTCACAACGATTTACAATTAAACAATATTTTGGTTCATTCTCGATCGCAACAACTAGATAATTGTTTAATCAGATTAATTGATTGGGAAGCTTGTGGTTGGGGAGATCCAGCTTTTGATTTAGGAACTCTATTAGCAAGTTATTTAAGAATTTGGTTATCCAGTTTAATAGTAGATCCAACATTAGAGTTAGAAGAATCTTTGAATTTAGCCATGATTCCTCTAGAGGTATTACAACCTTCAATCCAAGCTTTAATCCGGGCTTATCTTCATGCTTTCCCCATGATTTTAGAATATCATCAGGACTTTATTGTCCGGGTAATTAAGTTTGCAGGTTTAGCATTAATTCAACAAATTCAAAACATAATTCAATGCCAAAAATCCTTTGATAATAGGGACTTATGTAGGCTCGAAGTTGCTAAAAGTCTTTTGACTATTCCTGAGCAATCAGTATTAACTATTTTGGGGATATCCGAATCCGAAATTTTTAAATCTTTAGCCAGAATTCAAAAACTCCCTCAACCCCATAAGGAACAAAAATTAGTCCGTCTTTATTACGAAAAAACTCGCCTACGCGGTTGTTAGTAATATTCATCTTTTCTTTTGTTTACAGATATACTTTTCTAAAGTTTGAGGTGCAAAGACAGTTAATGCTCGATGATTCTAATAATCACAATCAAATTGTAAATTCATTATTCGATATTGCCAGTAATATCCAGATTCAACCTAATTTCTGTATTTACCACCCCAATTATCAACCTTTTGCTTTACCCGCTAATATAGCAAATAGGTTTCAACAAAACTCATCTTCTTTAAAACACAAGTATTTGAACATACTTCTCAGAAATTTTCTCTATGGTATTTATTATAATGGTTCACTGCAAACAGTTTTAGCATCTAATAATACTCATAATGATTGCCAATCTCAGCTAAATTTCTCAGAAAATAACAGTTTAGGTGTAGATATAGATTTCTATGAACAACTACATCATAGTAATCATGGTACAGGCCATTATGAACCCAATTGGCAGATTTTGAGAATCGAACCTGATGGCAGTATGGCCGTTAAAAAAGATGGTTTAACACTATATATTGAACCAGACTGTCATCTAAAATCTCCAAGGAAGTCCTCTAAAATTGGTAAATTAATATCAATATGGATGCCTAAAAATCGCCTGCAAAATGGCTGTTATGTAGCAGTAAGTAACTTGGGAATGGCAAACCAAGATAGACAAAATAATGATTTAGGAGTAGGACGAATTTACTTTAATTTTACATCAGCCGGAGCAATCATTTTCATGGAAAGCTTAACACAAGCATTAAATAATGCAGCTATTTGCTTTAGTTTTCATGTTCTTTATAATCCCGCTGTCTATGGGCGTTATGATGCAGGTGTCCTGCATTTTGCACGCCAAAATTACCCCACAATTAGGAATATTCTTCAAGAGATTTATCAAGAACATCAAGCTTATTTTCAGCCAGAAATTCCCCTATTTACTAAATTCCTAGCACCAGGATTAGGGTTAGCAGAAGAACCATATCAAAATCAAAAATTTGCCCCTCAAGAAAGTTTTGGTATGAACCGTTGTCAAATTGTCGCCAATGCTTTATTAGAATCTTGGCAAAAAGGTAAAAATGCTCTTGAGGAAAGAATAGAAATCATTAATCAACACTTTGCACAAAATTTAATTGATATGCACCATCCCTATCTTAACCCTGCTTCTGAAGATATTTATCAGCCTTTAAGCTGATTGTATCAAGAATAATTAACCGCAGATTAACGCAGATCAAGAATGATAAATTTGTGAAATTTATTATTCTCTATGGTTGATCAGGATTATAATTATTTATTGTAGCAGATTTAATTTTAGGAAATTAAACATGGCTTTTACATATTACTACACTGTAAGATTTCAAGATACTGATGCTGCTGGAGTAGTTTATTTCGCTAATGTTTTGAGAATTTGTCATGAAGCTTATGAGGCTTCATTAGCAGCTTCTAGTGTTAATCTTAAATCATTTTTTACTAATCCGTCTTTAGCTTTTCCTATTGTTCATGCTAATGTAGATTTTTTACGTCCTATGTCTTGTGGTGACAATTTAGTGATTAGTTTGTTACCAGAAAAAATAAATTTAGATAAGTTTGAAATTACCTATGAAATTATGGTAGATGAGGTAATGGTTGCTAAGGCAATTACTAGGCACGTTTGTATTAATGTTAGTAGTAGAGTTAAGCAGGAATTACCACATTATATGAATAATTGGTTGGAAATCAACCGCACAGACGCAGAGAGCGCACAGAGAAGAAGATCCAGGTTAGAGTTTATGTGATCTTAGCATATAAATCCCCGACTTCTTGGAAGAATTCGGGGTTCTTAAGTATTATGTTTTTAGAAAATCCTCAGCTATTTTTTGCAGCTGTTGACGGTTAATTTTACCTTGGTTGTTACGGGGTAATTTGGCTAAGGAAATCCAATGTTTGGGAATTTTGAATTGACTCAGTTGATTTTTTAGTTGGGTTTGGATTTCTCTATGGGAAATATTTTTATCTTTGGGAATATAAATGGCTGTTAATGCTTGTCCCCAATGTTTATCAGCTATCCCAATTACACAAACATCAATTACCATTTGAGTTTTTCTAATCGCTGTTTCAATTTCTAGAGGGTAAATATTTTCCCCACCTGTAATTATTTTGTCGCTATTTCTGCCAATAATATGTAAATAGTCTTGATTGTCTAAAAAACCCATATCATCAACTACAAAATTATTTCTATTTTCCCATATTTGTGGATAATAACCTAATGCTAATGATTTACTTTGAATATTTATATTTCCTGGTTGATTATCAATGATGATTTTAGCATGAGGAAGAATTTTCCCACTATTAAATTTACCTTTTAAAAATTCATCAGGTTTCAGAGTTGCAATTTGAGAAGCGGTTTCTGTCATTCCATAGGTAGGTGCTAATCTAATTTGATGAAATCTCGCTTTTTCTAATAGTTCTTCCCAAGGTGGCGCACCCCCTAAAAAAACAGTAGCAAATTTTGATAGCCATTGGGTTAATTCTGGATTTTGCAGGAGTTTTTGTAATTGGGTGGGAACTAAAGATATAAAAAATTCTGCTGGGTTAATATTTGGTATTTCACAAGTTTCTAATTTCTTAGATGTGGTAATTACTAGTTTACCTCCCGTTGTGAAAGAACGCATAAATTGCATTAATCCACTCACATGATACAATGGTAATATACAAAATGAATTAACTGAATTTATGGCAAAATATTCTGTAAATCCTTCCACAGACGCTGTTAATGTTTCCCATGTATGAATAGCAAATTTAATCTTTCCTGATGAACCACCAGTAGGAATCATAATAGTATTATTAATTGGTAATTCATAATTAGTAATTACTGATTTTGAAAAGTTATTTTCTCTTCCTAAAACTAGATCTGGTTGGACTAAATTAAAAACTTGTTCCCATTCATCTTTACCCCAATCTGGGTGACAAAGAAAAACTGGACATCTAGCCGCACAAGCAGCAATAAAACTGGCTATAAATCTCACAGGTGATCTTTCCGCAATCATGATTTTTGGAGTTGACAACTGGGTTAATTGTAAATATAATTCTGTTGCTACCCGTGGTAATTCCTGGCTATGATCACAAATTAGCAAATCATATTTTTGTATATTTTCTAAAAGGTTTTCCATAGATTTTCTAGCCAGTTTAATTCTTGTTCTTTAAAAAGGTGATTAATACCAAAACCAACAGCACGGTTATTTTTAGATAATTCTGCTGCTAATTGTAATGCGGCTTGTCTGCCAATTTCTGTTTCAAATACAGATGAAAATACAACGTCAATTTGATGTTTTTTGCAAAACTCTTTTAACCTAGATGGTGAACCAACTATTCCCGGTTTAATCACAAAAATTCCCACCCAACCTTGTTGAAAACATGATTCTAATTGTTGGAGATTGGCGATAGATTCATCTAAGGCTATAGGTGTAGAATATAAATTACTTAATTCCCGCATTTCTGTAAATTTATCTGCTGGTAAAGGTTGTTCGATAAATTCAATTTTGGGTAAGAATTGATCACACTTTTTTAACCATAATTCAGCTTGTTGATAACTAAGTCCACCATTAGCATCTAAACGTAATTTGGCTGAATTTGGTAAAATGGAAATTAGTAAATCAAATATTTCTAACTCCTTATTTATATCATCAACACCAATTTTCCATTTGAATGTTTTATATCCTTGTTCCCATAAGTTATTCCATTGATTTAAAGCTAATTTTCCCGCTGATAATAAGCCGCTGTAGGTAAGATCTAAATTAGCATCCGGCGATTGGAAATCACGGCTACACAGACGAAACCCACCTGCGTGGGTTGAAGATTCAAAAGCAAATTGACAAGCTGGTAAGTTATCGGGAATAGTGAAAATCATCTCTTTGGTAATTGTTTTTGGAAGTTGATGACAAAAATCTAAAGCTTGTTCTATGGTTTCTGAACCAAACCAAGAAATGGGAGAAATTTCTCCCCAAGTAATATGATTTTTTTCATTAATTAAGCGAATAATTACACTTTCGCGGATTTCCCAAACCCCATGATTAGTAATAATAGGATTTGTGAATTTTTGGCTAAAGTAACGAAAAGAAAATTGATAAATCATTGGGTACTTGCAAATAAAAAAATCCCTGAACCTCTCATTTCTCCGTGTTCTCTGTGTCTCTGTGGTTTTTTCCTGATTCAGATAACTTATTTCCTGAAAGTTCCTTAACCAAATATAAATCCCAAACCCAAAAATAAGCAACTCAAAAAATGAACATTAATAGCGATAAATTTAGAATTACTAACTTTATCTGGTTGGTGATGGGTTTCTAAAACGTGACGACATAATTTCACCGCAAAAGGTAAACTTAAGAAACTTAATAATGTCCAAATTGGGAAAATATTCAAGATGAAAAACAGCAATATTAAAGGATAAATACTAGCAGTAAATCCCACTAAAACCTTTGCACCTGTTTGAGTTCCTAAGCGCACAATTGGAGATTTTTTTCCTGCGGCTATGTCATCTGCAACTTGGTGAAAATGGGAACAAAATAGCACTAAACTGGTAATAATGCCTAAAATTATGGAAGCTGCTAAATTTGTACTAGACCAGGTTTGAGTTTGGCTATAATAGGCTGCACTCATACCCAAAGGACCAAAGGCAAAAAAGCAGAGAATTTCGCCTAAACCTTGGTATCCTAGACGAAAAGGAGGACCTTGGTACATATAGCCCAAACCGCAGCATAATAGAATTATACCGATAATTGTCGGATCTTTTTGTAAAATAGCGATCGCTATTATCCCCAACAAACCCAAACCTAAACACAAGTTTCCCAACCAAAACATTAAGGTTTTATTACCAGTTAAATTCACCAATGAATGATGTTTATTCTCATCAATTCCTGTTTCCGCATCAAATACATCATTACTAATATTTTCCCATGCTAAAATTAAAATTGACGCAGCAATAAACAGAGAAAATATTGTGAGATTAAAAATCCTTGTTTCCCTAAATGCTACAGCCGAACCTACCCAAATCGGCATAATAGCAACACTGTACATTGGCGGTTTAATTGCCGCCATCCATAGTTTACCTTGAGGTGGTGAAATTTGAGTTGAAGTCATCGGTTTTGATTATTTAAATTACCATAATTTTAGTTGTCAATTAAATCTTATAATTTTATCCGGCACTTGACCAGTCATTTTAGATTTGAGATTTGGCTTGTTTATCTGTTTATATCCTACTCTTGTCAGTGTAGTCAATCTAAAATTGTTTAACTTTGGTAAATTACCAAAAAATGCTAATTTTATGATTATAGGTTCACATCCTACAATAAAATCTGCTATCTTGCAACCAAAACAGGATAAACCCCCGAATCACCCTTAGTCTATGCTGGTTAATGGTAACTGAATTATGTTACCTATAGAAATACCATCATGACTTATGACATTTTAGGAAGATAACTTAATAAAAATTAACTTATACATCCATGACCATTTCACCATGTCGCAGCCACACCTTTGTAGACTACAAATACCTAAATCAATTACTATTAGAGGTTCAGGAAAATTGCCGTCGTCATAATAATAGTAAAATTGTGAGTATTCCCCTGGAAATTGGTTTAGTTGATCCTTTGCTGGTTTTCGATAAATTTAGTCAAAAAGATACCAAAAACTTTTATTTTGAAAATAGAAGTAATGGTGAAGCAATCGCAGCAATTGATACTGTAGATAAAATAGAAATTTTTGGTAAAAATAGATTTATAAAATCAGAAGAATTTATCAAAAATTGTCTGAAAAATATAATTTATATTTCTCTGCAAAATCAGACTTTTTCCCAACCTCATTTTTTTTGTACTTTCAGTTTTTTTGACCAGCATGAACAAGCCGATTATCCATTTCCCTCTGCTACGGTTTTCTTGCCTTGTTGGCAAATTGTATTAAAAAATAATTGCTGCACATTAATAATGAATACAATTATTAATTCTCAGGTAAATATTACCAAATTATTAGATAATTTACAAAGCCACTTAGAAATTATTAAGTCCTTGAGAAATTTATCCATAAGTATTGACAAATTTCCCTTAAATTGCTACAGAAAAATTACTAAAAACGGTGATGAATTTAAAAATTCAGTCTCATCAATTTTAGAAATCATTCAATCTCAACATTTAAGCAAAATTGTTTTAGCTGATACCTTGGATGTCAGGAAAAATCATGATTTTAACTTACTACAATCTTTAAATAATCTGCGTCAATTACATCCTAATTGTCATGTATTTTCCAGCAGTAATGGTCAAGGACAAAGCTTTATTGGTGCTAGTCCAGAACGGTTAATTAGTATTCACAAACAACAGTTAATTACTGATGCTTTGGCAGGTTCAGCCCCCAGGGGTAAAACACCTATAGAAGATGCTGCAAATGCTAACAACTTAGTTAATAATACCAAGGAAAAACACGAACATAAACTTGTTCTGGATTTTATTACTCAACATTTATCTCAACTAGGTTTAGTCCCCCAAGTTTTAGCTCCCAGACTCCGACAATTATCTAATATCCAGCATTTATGGACACCAATTACTGCCGTAGTCCCGACTAATATTCATCCCTTACAAATCATTGCTAAACTGCATCCCACACCAGCAGTTGCCGGTGCAGCTAGAGATATTGCTTGTACCGAAATTCGCCGTTATGAAAATTTTGAAAGAGGTTTATATGCAGCACCTTTAGGTTGGGTAGACGCAGAAGGAAATTGTGAATTTATTGTCGGAATTCGTTCGGCTTTAATTGATGGTAATTATGCTAGACTTTATGCAGGTGCAGGTATTGTTGCCGGTTCAGATCCTCACAAGGAATTTGCAGAAGTGCAACTTAAATTGCAAGCTTTATTAAAAGCCTTGGTTTAAAATTTTTATGATTAGCTCCTTCCTGGACTCTCCTCCCGTCACTAGCCACAGAGTCGACAATAAGCATTCCCAGTCAGAGAATGGGAACGAGATTTTAACAATAATATGATTATAAATCCTCATGACTAAATGATTTTGCATTTGCACCGGTGTAAGTTTTGACAATATGTCCATTACCAGACATTTGATATTTATATGTGATCAAACCCTCCAAACCAACAGGTCCACGAGGTGGCATTTGTTGGGTACTAATTCCCACTTCTGCACCAAAACCATAGCGGAAACCATCCGCAAATCGGGTAGAACAATTATGATACACTCCCGCTGCATTTACTAACCCCTGGAAAGTTTCTGCTGCTGTGATATCTTCCGTAATAATCGCTTCTGTATGCCGAGAACCGTAATTATTAATATGGGATATTGCTTCTGTTAAAGAATCCACAATTTTAATGGCTAAAATTAAATCACTGTATTCTGTTCTCCAGTCTATTTCCGTCGCAGCGGCAATATTAGGTAAAATTTTTAAGCTGCGTTCATCTCCTCTTAATTCTACATTTTGTGCTGCTAAAGCTGCGGCAACTTGAGGAAGAAATTCCCCAGCAATACTACTATGAATTAGCAATGTTTCAATGGCATTACAAGCAGCAGGATATTGAATTTTAGAATCTACAGTAATATTAATAGCTTTGTCAATATCCGCTTTTTCATCTACATAAATATGACAAATTCCATCAGCATGACCTAATACCGGAATTCGAGTATTATCCTGCACAAATTTCACAAAATCATTAGAACCCCTGGGAATAATTAAATCTACATATTTATCTAATTGCAACAGTTCTAATATTTCTTCTCTGGTTGTTAACAATTGCACCGCGTCAGCATTAACTCCAGTCTGAGATAATCCTTGTTTAATAGCTTTAACTATCGCTTCACAAGAATTTAACGCTTCCTTACCACCTTTGAGAATTACACCATTACCTGATTTAATTGCTAAAGAAACAATTTGAATAGCCGCTTCAGGACGCGCTTCAAAAATAATCCCTAAAACACCCAAAGGACAAGTAATACGTTTAAGAATTAAACCACTGTCAATTTCTCGATGAATTTGCACCTGACCAATTGGATCATTTAGTTTACCAACGTCTCGCACACCCGCGATCGCATCTCTTAATTTATGTTCATCTAATTGCAACCTTTTATAAAGAGGTTTAGCGATTCCTGCCGCTGTTGCTGCTTGACAATCAGCCAAATTTGCTTGCAAAATATCATCCTTAGCTGATTCTAACCCCTGAGCGATCGCTTCAATCGCTTGATTTTTGTCTTCAGAGGAAAGAAAAGCCAGCTTACTTGCAGCTTGACGAGTTTGTTGAGCGATAGCTTCGCTGGCCGAGGACATCGCACTTAGAGGAGAAGCAATGTTGAGATTAGTCATAGCACCTAAGAGTTTTCAAATGTAGCCACAATTTCTATGTTTATTCCCATCCTATCAATTTTCCCGATGTGCATTTACTAGGTTAATGATCAATCTGATCTGTCAAATAGATTTTGAGGAAAAATTAGCTGAAATAGCTAATTTTTACCCAATTTTCGGAAATTCACCTCATCAAGTTTAGAGACTTAACCTTGTCGAACCCGACGCTCAAATTCTGCGGAAGTTTTTCCAACTACATCCAATGCTAAGGGATATATATCATTATGCTCCTGTTTCAGCCAGCCTAAGAGATTGGCAATCTGAGCATTCCGTAAATCTAAATCAGTCTGAAAAATGATTGAAGTTGCCATCGCTTCAGCATATTGACGTGGATGACCTTTCTGTACAAAAGTATCCACTAAAGCAGTTAAAGCTTCCTGTGGTACATTAGCAGGATTTCCTTCTGTGGACATAATGTTTGAAAAAAATAAACTTAATAAATTAGAGTAATTTATCTAAACAAGTAGATGCCATTAGTAACATTACTTAATTTTCTATATGTCAGGCTAAGGACACTTACGTAAGCTTACTGAAAATAATCTCAACCTATTGACAAAATACATGAAATATGAATTATGCGATCAAAGCATTTAAAGGTGATTTTTCAATAATTTATTAGCCAAGCCTTTGTTGCTTTACCCATAAGCTGTTTATCCCAACTTAATTTCCAAAAGCCTTGTCAAACCTAGCATTATTAATCATTACTATCCTTTATTTATACAAATAGAACATGATAATACTTGATTTTCTGGATCGGAATTAATAATATAATTCAAATAAAATCAGAAATATTATCCAGATTTTCCCAGTAGTACGGATTCGGTAATCATGTGTTTTTAATAGCTTTTTAACTCATAAACTTTACATTTCTTTACAGAAAAGTTCTTTACATCTTCAGAAATCAGTGATATTTATATAAATGTGGGTCGAGCGAAATGCTCAACCAAAAATCAAAACAACAACAAGGACTTAAAACAATGGCAGTTGAAAAAACCAATTCTTCCTCCAGCTTGGCAGAAGTTATTGACAGAATTTTAGACAAAGGTATCGTCATTGATGCTTGGGTTCGTGTTTCCTTAGTTGGTATCGAATTACTAGCAATTGAAGCTCGTATCGTTATCGCTTCTGTTGAAACCTACTTGAAATATGCTGAAGCAGTTGGTTTAACCCAATCCGCAGCAGTACCTGCTTAATTTTAATAACCAGATTTCCCAATTTGGAATAACTATCAAGGTGTAGTTTTGATAGTTATTCATATTTCTAACAACAACAACAAGGACTTAAAACAATGGCAGTTGAAAAAACCAATTCTTCCTCCAGCTTGGCAGAAGTTATTGACAGAATTTTAGACAAAGGTATCGTCATTGATGCTTGGGTTCGTGTTTCCTTAGTTGGTATCGAATTACTAGCAATTGAAGCTCGTATCGTTATCGCTTCTGTTGAAACCTACTTGAAATATGCTGAAGCAGTTGGTTTAACCCAATCCGCAGCAGTACCTGCTTAATTTTAATAACGAATATTCAGAATTAAACATCAATTTAATTCTGATATTGATTCTACTTTTTTTAATTATCTATAGATTTGGAAATCAAGATCTTTCAAAGGATATTACAAAAAAGTATGAATCCTTAAAACATATTCGCTGAAAAAATTGCCAGTGAATGTATTCGATGCCAGTTTACTATTTTATTTTCTGGAGAATTTCATGACTTCTTTAATGGCAAGAATCCAACAAGAGCATCAGTCAATAGCTAAGAAAGTGGCTCAACTAGCTCTAGAAACTAATGAGTTCTTGTCCGCTACCGCAGCGCAAAGACAAGCACAAGCTCAAAAACAAGCTCAAGAATTGCTAGACTTCCACAAAGAACTTCAAGCAACAACTGAGCAGTTCTTATCAGAAACAGCCCAAGCAAGACAAGCACAAGCTCAAAAACAAGCTCAAGAATTGCTAGACTTCCATAAAGACCTTCAGGCAACAACTGAGCAGTTCTTATCAGAAACAGCTAAAGCCAGACTTGCTCAAGCCGAAAAACAAGCTCAAGAACTGTTAGCATTCTATCAAGAACTTCAAGCAACAACTGAGCAGTTCTTATCAGAAACAGCTAAAGCCAGATTTGCTCAAGCTCAAAAACAAGCTCAAGAACTGTTAGCATTCTATCAAGAACTTCGAGCAACAACTGAGCAGTTCTTATCAGAAACAGCTAAAGCCAGATTTGCTCAAGCTCAAAAACAAGCTCAAGAACTGTTAGACTTCCACAAAGAACTTCAAGCAACAACTGAGCAGTTCTTATCAGAAACAGCTAAAGCCAGATTTGCTCAAGCTAAAGAACAGAAGGAATCTCTCGTTAAGTTCCGTCAGGATTTGTTTGTAAGTATCTTTGGTTAATCTATACTCTCAATAATTCAATTTATTGGAGAATAGGGTTACATAATAAAACCCCCAATCTTACAGTTAAAAAACTGGTAAGATGAGGGGGTGATTAATAAAATTCAACAACAACAAGTTTTGGTGTGAGAGTTAGGTAGCCTATATTTATACTGTTTTTCTGTCAGAGTAAACAATTAGTTAGCATTAATGCTCCTAATTTTATAAAAATAGGCATCCTACCTCATCAAACCAATGATATGATATTAGCGCATAAATTTTAAAAAAGCATTATATCATTCTTTTTTTCCCACCCATCTTAATTTTTTCTTAACTGTTTACCATATTCAACTTATGAGCATCACCAAAGTTAATCATAAAAGAGCCGTTCTTCGTCTTCGTCCAGGTCAGTTTGTAGTCACACCTGCTATTGAGCGAGTAGTAATTCGGGCGCTGCGTTATCTCAGATCAGGGTTTCCTATTCACCTACGGGGACCTGCAGGGACAGGAAAAACAACTTTGGGTATGCACTTGGCTAACTGTCTTGACAGACCAGTGATGTTACTGTTTGGAGATGACCAATTTAAAAGTTCCGACTTAATTGGTAGTGAATCCGGTTATACCCACAAAAAATTACTGGATAACTATATACACAGCGTTGTTAAAGTCGAAGATGAATTTAAGCAAAATTGGGTTGATTCCCGTTTAACTTTAGCTTGTCGTGAAGGCTTTACTTTAGTATATGACGAATTTAACCGTTCACGTCCTGAAGTTAATAACGTCCTGCTGTCAGCATTAGAAGAAAAAATTCTCAGTCTTCCTCCCAGCAGTAATCAGCCAGAATACCTGAGTGTTAATCCCCAGTTTCGGGTAATTTTTACATCAAATCCAGAAGAATATTGCGGAGTTCACTCCACGCAAGATGCTTTAATGGATAGATTGGTTACCATTAATATGCCAGAACCGGATGAGATCACTCAGACAGAGATATTAATTCAGAAAACAAACATAGGCCGAGAATCTGCTAACCTAATAGTTAGGTTGGTCAAATCATTTCGTCTGGCCACGGGGGCAGAAAAAACTTCCGGTTTACGGTCTTGTTTAATGATTGCTAAAGTCTGTGCGGATCATGATATTCCGGCTTCAATAGAAGATTTAGATTTTCGAGAAATCGCTATGGATATTCTGTTTAACCGCGCTCAGTTGTCTATTAGCGAGTCCACTGATATTTTTGTGGGGTTGCTTGAGCAATTCTCAGCAGAAGAAATTCAAGTATTAAATGATACTCTTCCTTCTACCGATGAACTTTTGATTAACAATTCCCAGTTTACATCTCAAGAATTAGTTATTCAACCAAATACAGAATTGGCAAATGATATTCCCCAGGAGTTACGCAAAACAGAACAAAATTAGGGTATTAACCTTAGGCAAGAATAGGGTTTTCACTCATATCTTGTTTAAGTCCTGTTCCTTGTAAAAATTAAGTTTGCAACTACCTGGTTAAGCAAAAAAGTGAAGGATGAACGGGAATTCAAAAAGCCTTAAACATAGAGCGCGACATGAGCATAAAAGCTCTATGTTCTTTGCATAAAAATTTTTAGCTTGCAAAGTCAATCGTGTTTATACCATTCAAGAGTTTAATCATTTGTGAATTCTAATCCAACACTGCCTACACGTCATCAAACAAACTCAAGTCGAACTATTAATACATCTACCCAAGGTTCGACTTTAGCGGACATTCTCGAAAGAGTTTTAGATAAAGGGATTGTGATTGCTGGGGATATTTCTATATCTATCGCGTCCACCGAACTGATAAATATTCGGATTCGCTTGTTGATTTCCTCCGTGGATAAAGCCAAGGAAATGGGTATTAATTGGTGGGAAAACGATCCTTATCTCAGCGCTAAGGCTCAAGGTTTGGTTGCAGAAAATGAACAACTTCGGCATCGTTTAGAAACTCTAGAATCCAAACTAAATTTGCTAACATCTTCTAGTAGTCTCAATGAGGAAATTCCCCTACCAACCGATACTAAAGATGATTTTTTCCAAGAGAAGGAAGATAATCTATCACCTTTAGATGCACCGATTGAAGTTCTAGATTTTCAAGCTCAAACCAGTCAAGAAGATTCATCACCTGTAGATACACAAGTGGAAATTATGGATATCCAAGTTGAAGGGAATCAAGAAACTCCATTATCTTTAAACCCAACAATAGAAATTACAGATTTCCAATCAGAAACTAGTGAAGAAACTTCACCGATAGATCTGCAAGTTGAAAGTAATCAAGAAACTCCATTATCTTTAAACCCAACCATAGAAATTACAGATTTTCAACCAGAAAATAGTGAAGAAACTTCACCGATAGAACCAACGATTGACCTTTAACCTCAACTGAAAATGTAGGAGTTATGAGTTATCCACATCTAATTAATCAAAGCTGAGACTTTTAAAACTTTAATAGTCAACTTGTATCAAAGACATTTAAAACTTTAGGTTGCATCATCAAAATGCTTTCCACTCCAGCTGATAACTTCGATGAGTCACTGACTACCGTTTCTAAATCTAAGAATGAAGCCGGTTTAGCCCCTTTGCTTTTGACTGTATTAGAATTGCTGCGTCAGTTGATGGAAGCTCAAGTAATTCGGCGTATGGAAGAGAATTTACTCAGTGAACCTGAATTAGAACGGGCAGCAGACAGTATTCAAAAGTTAGAAGCACAAATATTACATTTGTGTCAGACTTTTGAAGTTGACCCAGCAGAGTTGAATGTAAATTTGGGAGATTTTGGTACTCTTTTACCACAATCTGGCTCTTATTATCCAGGAGAAACTGGTAGTCGCCCTTCCGTACTGGAATTACTAGATAGGCTTTTAAATACCGGAGTTGTTCTAGACGGTGAGATAGATCTAGGTCTAGCTCAACTTGATCTTATTCACGCTAAATTACGATTAGTTCTGACATCAAAACCAATTTAATACTAGTTTATCAGTCCTAATTTTAGGTTTAATTTATTTAAAACTTATGAACACAGATTTGGCTCATAAAAATTTTGGTCTTTATTTGTATGGCATTTTCCCAGACATAATTCCTGAAACTCTTGAGATTAAAGGATTGGATGGAAAACCTGTTCATAGCCAAGTAGTTGATGGGTTTACTTTTTTATATTCACAGGCCTGTCAAGAAAAATATTTGGCTTCTCGCCGTAATTTGTTAGCTCATGAAAGAGTTTTAGAACAAACAATGCATGAAGGTTTTCATGTTCTTTTGCCTTTGCGGTTTGGATTAGTTGTTAAAGATTGGGAAACAATCATGAGCCAACTAATTAATCCTCATAAAGAACAATTACATAAATTGTTTGAAAAATTGGCAGGACAAAGAGAGGTAAGCATTAAAATTCTGTGGGATGCTAAGGCTGAATTGCAAGCCATGATGGAGTCTAATCATGAGTTGAGGCAGCAGCGCGACAACATGGAAGGTAAAAAGCTAAGTATGGAGGAAGTGATTCAAATAGGACAATCAATTGAAAGTAATTTGCAAGCCCGTAAACAAGCTGTAATTGAAGTTTTTACCAGAGAGCTAAATCCTTTGGCTCGAGAGATTGTAGTCAGTGACCCCATGACGGAAGAAATGATTTACAATGCAGCCTTTTTGATTCCCTGGGATAGTGAACCTCTCTTTAGCGAACGCGTTGAAGCAATTGACAAGAAATTTGGTACTCGCTTGCGTATTCGCTACAACAATTTTACTGCCCCCTATACATTTGCCCTGCTTGATTCATAGGAGTTATGACGATGCTGACGCAACTTTTGCTATTGCCAATCATGGGTCCACTTAATGGAGTTGTCTGGATTGCAGAGCAAATCCAAGAACGGACTAATACTGAATTTGATGCTCAAGAAAATTTGCATAAACAATTATTAAGTTTACAACTTTCTTTCGACATTGGCGAAATTTCTGAAGAGGATTTTGAGATTCAAGAAGAAGAGATTCTTTTGAAAATTCAAGCCTTGGAAGAGGAAGCACGCTTGGAACTAGAAGCTGAACAAGAGGAAGCACGCTTGGAACTAGAAGCTGAAATTTACACCAATAATTGACACATATAAGCATCTTGTTACACTATAGGTGACGGGACAGAAAATATATCTCCCCCTCTACCGGATTTAATCCCCTAAAGATACGGTAATTACGAATTGGGAATTATACTATAACTAGTACAATATTCAAGTAGAGTTTAAGGCGATCATAAAAAAACCCGCATTAGCGGGTAAATTGTTGAAGATGTATTCATATTTTGCCAAATTGATCAAGATGTCGGATTTTAATATTCAATCTCAAAGGTTTGGTAATTATTCGATTCAACAAAGGTGTTTGGACTCACTATGTTTTGAGTAGCACTAGGCTGAGGTTGACGCAATTTTTTAATCGTTTTCTCTGTATCCTCTATCTGGCCATTAAGGATGTCCAACCGCTGTTGCAATACATTAGTCCGTTCCTTGATATAACATAGTTCTCTCTGAATACGTTGCTTTTCCGTCACCATTTTATAAAGCTCTAATTGACTTGAAGCATCAGATTGATTTCTGGGCATGGTACTAACTTTAGCTCTGATAATACCGGGATTGCGAACATTTCTCATGAAAAATACCTGAATATTTCCTAGCATTATAACTAAGTTTTTGTTATTGTAAATCCCTAAATTATCGAGGTATAGATGAAAAAATTTATTCGGTATGGCAATGAATATGAATCTTAGGTAATTAATACCAGCAAATATTTTTATCTAGGTAAAATATATGGAATTAGAAAATTTCTACACTTATGCTTTTTTAGAAATACCCAGATTTCCCTTGGTTTTGCCACAAGGTGCTGCTAGTCAAGTAATACTGATTAATGGTTCGGGAATGTCGGCTATTGTTGAGCGAGGAATATCCTTAGAATCATTTCAAAATAATGATGAAAAAATTATCCAGATGGCTTTATCTCATGATCGAGTGATTTGTGAACTTTTTCAACAGGTTACGGTTTTACCCTTGCGTTTTGGAACTTGTTTTACTTCCACAAACAACTTACTAAATTATTTAGAATCCCATAGACAAGAATATCAAGACAAACTAGAAAAAATCAATGGTAAAATTGAATTTACTTTAAAATTAATCCCGCGGACGATGGAAGAACCGGCAGTATTGGAAAGAGGAGGTAGGGATTATTTTTTGGCTAAAAAACAACGCTATCAAGACAAAAATAACTTTAGCATTGCTCAAGCTACAGAAAAACAAAATCTGATTGATTCAATCACTAAAGTCAATCAATTACCACTTGTTATTCAGGAAAAAGAAGAAGAAGTAAATATTTACCTATTGGTTAATTCCCAAGATAAAACTTTGCTTTTAGAACAATTTTTAAATTGGCAAAAAGCCTGTCCACGTTGGGATTTACTTTTGGGAGACTCTCTTCCTCCGTACCACTTTATTTAATGATTATTTATTAGTCTTTTAGTGATTTATTAAGTTTATTATGAACCAGTACGACTCATTTCATTTAATCATGTTTAGTGGTAAGGGTGGAGTTGGCAAAACTACCACTTCTTGCACTTTTGCTCGTTATTGGGCAAAACAGTTCCCGGAAGAAACAATTTTGTTACTTTCTACAGATCCGGCACATTCTTTAGGAGATGTATTACTGACAGAAGTGAAAGATTATGCTTCACCATTAACAGATTTGCCTAATTTAAGTGTTCAGGCTTTAGATGCTGAAAAACTGCTATTAGAATTTAAGGCCAAATATAGCAAATTTTTAGAAATACTGGTTGAGCGAGGAAGTCTAGCTGACGGACAAGATTTAGCCCCAGTTTGGGATTTGGACTGGCCTGGTTTAAACGAATTAATGGGATTACTAGAAATCCAACGTCTACTATCTGAAAAAAAAGTAGACCGCATAGTAGTTGATATGGCTCCTTCTGGTCATACCTTAAACCTGTTGCGATTGGAAGATTTTTTAGATGTGATTTTAAACTCATTAGAGTTATTCCAAAAAAAGCATCAGGTGATCACAGAAACTTTAACCGGACGTTATACTCTTGATGAAGTTGATGACTTTTTAGCCGATCTAAAATTTCAATTAGCGGAAGGTAGACGACTACTACAAGATGATCAATTTACAGGTTGTATAGTTGTTGCGGTTTCTGAACCTATGTGTTTTGCGGAAACTGAGCGATTTATCGAAAGTTTAAAAACCTTAAATGTTCCCTATGGTGGCATAGTAATAAATCGAATTGTCAGTGATTCATCTATAGAGCCAGATCGCTATGCCGAACAGCAAAGCTTTATCAATAAATTCTTGAAAATTTCTCAAAATAAACCCGTTTTCATAGTACCACAACAGCAATTCGCACCATTAGGGGGGTTAGCATTAGATAATCTAGCAGCACAAATTCAATATATTGATCATGTGGAACTCGCTGCTCCACCACCAATTCAATGGCCGACTAAAATTCCACCTAGCTTTACTGACTTTGTAGCCGAAGGCTGTCAACTAATTGTTGTCGGTGGCAAAGGAGGAGTTGGTAAAACCACGGTGTCAGCAGCCATGGCCTGGGCTTTTGCTAATCGTTATCCTGATCAAAAAATTCGCGTAATTTCCATAGATCCTGCTCATTCCTTGGGAGATGCTTTTGGTGAAAAATTAGGACATGAACCAAAATTATTAGCTCCTAATTTAACTGGACAGGAAATTAATGCTGAGAAAATATTAGATCAATTTCGTGCCGATTACCTTTGGGAATTGGCGGATATGATTAGTGGTGAAGGAACAGAAGCAGACGCAACAATAAATATTGCCTATCTTCCAGAAGCTTGGCGGCAAATTATGTCTCAAGCTTTACCAGGTATTGATGAGATGCTATCCCTAATCACCATTATGGATTTATTAGACAGCAACCAGCAAGATTTGATTATTCTAGATACAGCACCCACAGGTCATCTTCTGCAATTTTTGTCAATGCCAACTGCATTAGGAGATTGGTTATCTTGGATATTTAAGCTGTGGATGAAATATCAGAATGTCCTGGGTCGAGTTGATTTCATTGGCCGGTTGCGAAGTCTGCGCCAACAAGTTGTTAAAGCTCAAAAGAAATTAAAAGACCCAAAGCACACCCAATTTGTGGGTGTAATTCAGGCAGAATCTGCAATTATAGCTGAACACATCCGCTTAACGGAATCTCTCAAAACTATAGGAATTCAACAGCGTTATGTGGTACAAAATCGCTACACTCAAGATGTAGAGATTGAGAGCAGTTTGTTTTCACAGCAAACAATTATTCGCTTACCTAACTTACCCAGATCCGTCGAACCCATTGCCAGAATTAAAGCTGCTGCCGATCTTTTATTTTAAGTGGATAATATAGTCAAGAAAAAATGGTTTTTTTAGAGTCAATTTTTGGAGGAATGTGATGAGTGATTTATTCAAGGGATTCGAGCAGTTATTAGAACTGGTAAAAACTCTCGAAGAAAAATCAGAAAACGGAGAAATCAAAACCAATGTCCAGTTTAACTCCCGCCCATTAAGCAGTATTCCCAGAACAGGAAATATCCCCCGTAGCAGTAATATGGGGGGTAATATGGGTAATATGGGGGGTAATATGGGTAATGACGTGGGTACAAGTCGGATGAACACTCAATCCCCCCCGGCTTCTGGTGCAGGTCCCTCAGATCCAGTTGTTCCTCCCGATCCTACTTCAGGTATTGCTCTTAAAGATATCGGTGGACTGAGCGAAATTCTTAAAGAACTCAAAGAACTGGTTGCTATTCCGTTAAAACGCCCTGACCTATTGGCTAAATTAGGACTAGAACCCACCCACGGCGTATTATTAGTTGGTCCTCCAGGCACCGGTAAAACTCTCACAGCCCGGGCTTTGGCTGAAGAACTGGGCGTTAACTACATTGCTATTGTTGGTCCTGAAGTCATCAGTAAATATTATGGTGAAGCGGAACAAAGATTGCGCGGTATTTTTGAAAAAGCCGCCAAAAATGCTCCCTGTATTATTTTTATTGATGAAATTGATAGCCTCGCTCCAGACCGCAGTGCAGTAGAAGGGGAAGTTGAAAAGCGCCTCGTTGCCCAATTATTAGGCTTAATGGATGGTTTTTCCCATAGCCCAGGGGTGATTGTTCTCGCAGCTACCAACCGCCCTGACCATCTTGATCCAGCCTTGCGAAGACCAGGACGATTTGACAGGGAAGTTCAGTTTCGCATTCCTGATATCAACGGACGTAAAGAAATTCTGCAAATTCTCACCCGTTCTATGCCTTTGGATAACACCGTTGACCTCGATTTTATCGCCGAGCGGGCGGTGGGATTTGTGGGGGCTGATTTGAAGGCTGTTTGTCAAAAGGCGGCTTATAGCGCCCTCCGTCGTCAAGTTCCTTCTATAGAGGTGCAAGCTCCTGAAAACATGACGGTTACTCAAACTGATTTTTTACAGGGACTAAAGGAAATCAAACCGGCTGTGCTTCGTAGTGTGGAAGTTGAAGTTCCCCAAGTTGCTTGGGATGATATTGGTGGTTTAGAGAATATTAAGCAAACCCTGCGAGAATCTGTAGAAGGGGCGCTACTTTATCCAGAACTTTACCTACAAACTAAGGCTATTGCTCCCAAGGGGATTTTGCTATGGGGTCCTCCGGGAACTGGTAAAACTTTATTAGCCAAAGCTGTGGCTTCCCAGGCCAGGGCTAATTTTATTGGTGTCAATGGACCGGAATTACTAACCCGTTGGGTGGGTGCGAGTGAACAAGCAGTGCGGGAATTATTTGCTAAGGCTCGACAAGCAGAACCCTGTGTTATATTCATTGATGAAATTGATACATTAGCTCCAGCAAGGGGAAGTTACAGCGGTGATTCAGGCGTGAGTAACCGGGTAGTAGGGCAATTATTAACTGAATTGGATGGTGTAGAGGCGGGTGCAAGTATTCTGGTTATTGGGGCTACAAACCGTCCTGATGCTCTGGACTCAGCGTTATTACGGGCAGGTAGGTTAGATTTACAACTTAAAGTAGATTTGCCTGATTTAGCTAGTCGTTTAGATATTTTGCAGGTCTATACTGAGGGACGACCATTGTTAGATGTGAATTTAACATATTGGTCTGAAGTCACAGAAGGTTGGAATGGCGCTGATTTAGTATTGCTGTGTAATCAAGCTGCTGTGGAAGCTATTCGCCGTTTCCGAGCGCAAGGACAGACAGATCCTGCTGATATCAGAATTACTAATGATGATTTTCAATATTCTCATCAGGTTTTAGTCAGTCAACGTCATGCTTAGTTAGATTCTCGCTGTTACCCCTGGCTGCAAGGAATTTGTCCGGGGGGCGGAAAGCATAGAAAAGTAAGTACAAGGGACATACTACTGGTAATTGTTTTCAGCGTCGCTACAACTGGATAGAATTGTTATGAGTTGATTTAGCGATCGCTTTACAGCAGTTTCGGATATTATAAGTTACAGATATTAATGATAAAAATCTTGTGGTGCGGGCATCTTGCCCGCCAAAGTGTACCTCACCCTTATGGTAATCCGCTTTATTGAATTTAGTTATTGATTGTGCTTTTGAGTAGCAACTAGCAACTAATTTGCAAAATCAGCATTAGACAACTCCAAAATAAGGTTTCTGAATAACGCATATTTAAATTTACCTGATGTCTAATGACCAAGTTGGGCTTTAGCCTGTTGCCACAGGGCATCTAATTCTTCTAAACTATAATCTGTCAACGGACGTTCAATCACATCCTCCATTTTTTGCAATCGTTGAATAAATCGCTGACTTGTCCCTTGTAAACCCGCACTAGGATCAAGTTTATGCCATCTGGCAATTTGAATAATGGCAAATAGTAAATCACCTAATTCGGATTCTTGTCTTTCTTTGGTTTCTTCAGCTAAAGCCTGTTGAAATTCCCCTAACTCTTCATGAAATTTGCCCCAAACTTCATCTACATTATTCCACTCAAAACCAACCTGAGCAGCTTTTTCAGATATCTTCATGGCCGCATTTAAGGGGGGAAGACTACGACGATAACGATTTAATTTATGACTGAGTTTTTGCTCTTCTACAGTTTCTCCTTTTTCTGCTGCTTTAATCGTTTCCCAATTTTTGTGTACCTCTTCCATACTTGCCACAGTCATATCAGCAAATACATGAGGATGACGACGTATTAGCTTTTGGGCAATCCCCTTTGCAACTTCTTGCAGAGAAAAATCACCCGCTTCACTGGCAATTTGCGCCTGTAATACTACTTGTAATAATAAATCACCTAATTCTTCAGCAATAGCCTGTTTATCCCCAGTTTGAATCGCGTCTACTACCTCATAAGCCTCTTCAATTACATAGGGAGTTAGACTTGATGGGGTTTGTGCCAAGTCCCAAGGACAACCTTGGGGAGATCGCAATTTCGCTACTACATTTATTAACTCTTGTAATGCCTCTAAAGTCTGATTAACTGCCATATTTTTTACCGCTTTTTGACACTGCGACGACTGGGGCTAACTTTACGTTTCTTAATTTTGCCACGGGGGAGTAAACCTTGAATACCCTGTTTTTGAAATCGTTTATAACCGGAAACAGTCCAATCACTACAAGAATGGCTCATTGCACCGAGTTCACAGCCGACAAAGAGGGCAAAAAATTCTCCATAATACATATAGATGGTCTTCCCCACAGTTCCCCACACTTCGCCCCAGTTCCAAGCCACATTTCCCAACTTGGTGAAAATCATCACCAGCACAATGGCCACCAATGCTAAAAAAGTTGTCAGATACACCACTCTTAAGGTTGTACCAATAATCGGACCGTGAGATAAAAAAGACCGATGGCGCAGACTTTTTTGATAAGGTAGCCAAATCCACCGCAGAACACCCCAACGCTGAAATTGACGGGAGTAAATATCCAAATCGGGACCAAACATCAGCCCCCCAAACATAAACCCACCCGCCACTAACAAAGTCATATTACTGCTGTGAGTGGAAATCAATGTTATACCCGCTACAACAGGCATAGACCAGATAGTAATGCGATCATGCGTTTGACCAGAGGGCATCTTGGCAAATTAAAAATATCAAATTAACAGTAAAACCCTCAATTAGTATAGCTCAATCCCGTTCACATCAGCCTTTCCCAATCCCCAAAAAAATTTTCTCAAAAGACTTGCAAAATTTTCAAAGGCTATGCTATATTAATTGAGTAAAGAAAACGGGCGGTTAGCTCAGTTGGTAGAGCGCCTGCCTTACAAGCAGGATGTCATCAGTTCGAGTCTGGTACTGCCCATTTAAAAAAACACAATCCCGTTTTCATAGCAGTTTACAACTTGTTTGTGAACTGCTAAAACATTTTGTAGCTAAATTTTCAATTTCATTGATTTTCACCCATCTTTGCTAACTTTCCACTGGAAACCCGCTCAAGTGGTTTTTTTTATGGCTGCTGTAGCCGAGATTTTTTCTGGTGCTGTTTCTTGTTTTTGCGCTTTTTTATATATCTTATTAAGCTTTTATGTAAGGGTTTTTACCCGTTTTAACTCTTTTTCTTGCACCTATTCATCTTCTATCCCCTCAAGTCATTGATTTGTCACGGTGTTTATTCAGCAAGCCCTAGTTAGGTAATGCTTTTATTATTCCCCATTCTCTGGTTCAAGATTTAAACCGCGATAGATTTGTTCAATGGGGAAGCTGAGATTGATGCTTTTTAGTTCAATGGTGTCACCTTCTCCATAGTTAATAATCATCCATTGTCCTGCATCATTTTTGTGATACAAATCTATTTCCATCGCAGTGGAACTAACCAACAGGTAATCTTTCAAGACCGGGTTATTTTGATACATTCTGAATTTGCCGCCTCTGTCGTAGGCTTCGGTAGTTTTTGAGAGAACTTCAATGATTAAGCAGGGGTAGGTAATATATTGGGTTGTGGTTTTATCGCGATCATCGCAGGTGACGCTAATATCGGGATAAGTGTAGTTATTTGTGCCAACAATATTAACTCTCAGGTCAGAGTTACCTGTTATGCAACTACTAGCGTCTAAATGGGTATCAACCATAGTCGCAAATCGAATTGCAATGCGGCTATGATTAACGCTACCGCCAGTCATGGCGTAAACTTGACCGTCGATCAGTTCGTGTTTTTCTAGTTGCTTTTCTTCCCAAGTGAAATATTCTTCTGGGGTGAGGTGAGGGGCGTTGTCTTTGGCTGCGATCATGGTTCGTTATCTCCTACGGTTTGCAGTTGCTTGGGGTCAGTTTGGCTCTGGGTTAGTTGATTTAATTTTAACAATGCTGTCAATTTCATCCAAAATTAGCTGACGCAAGAATGAGGGTTATAGTGTTGTTGACGGCAAAGTTATGGGTAAAGTCACAAGCAGTTCACAACTTGTTTGTAAACTGCTAAAACATTTTGTGGCTAAATTTTCAATTTCATTGATTTTCAACCACCTTTGCTAACTTTCCACTGGAAACCCGCGCAGGTGGGTTTTTTTATGGCTGCTGTCACCGAGATTTTTTCTGGCGCTTCCAGGTAAGCAGCACTTACTTCTAGCATCAATTATTTTTTTGTCAAGTTCTATTGACACTTTGTAAAGATATTGTTATATTAGTTTACATAAAGTAACAAACCCAAGAAAAAACATTATGTATACCACAAGTGATGAAAAAGGCATTCTTAACAACTATGCCAAAGAACCCAAACTTTACTACGCAGAATTTCCTACAAAAGCGCAACAAAGCACCTATGCCTTTCAAGGTGTAGTAGCAATATTATTTTTAACTTCTATAGTTCTAATTACCTTGGGGGTTAGCTAAAATTTCCCGCTTCGGTATTTGTATCTAATCGTCATTCAAATTTTCTCCTAATTAACCCTGGTCAGTTTCGCCAGGGTTTTTTATTGCCATTTCTTGCTTTACTGCTCACTTAAACGTCGAAGCTGATCTCGAAAATAACAAAAGCTTGGTGATTGATTATTATCAATATCCATTAGAGGAGATATCTTTTCAGCCCAAGTTGTTTTCTCTTTACCAATTACCTGATCAGGAAGTTGAGACAACTTTTGACAACCACCAGGATATACTGCGTCGGCTAACTTCTCCCATGTGCCACAAATATCATCATTAGCATAAGAATTTAGGGTTGCTAGTTTGGCATTTGGATAAGCCGTCTTTACTGCTGCTAAATCACCTAAATACCATGCTTCTCCTTCCTCAATAGCAATACAAAATTGTGTCTTTGGTTTAGGTTCACAAGAGTCTACAATATTCAGTAATTCTTTGCGAAAAACACTCAAACATCGGTAATCAAGATCGCAAATAATGATCAGAACAGCATGATAACTAGGGGGATAACTGGCAAATGTTTTACCATAGCCTTGAATAAGTCGCGGTAATTGGTCGAGCAAAATTCGTTTTTGGGGATCAGAATTAGATGTAAGATTTTTAGGAATATGCCCTATTCCTTTGTAAGCATGAATATTAAATGTGTGTTGTTCGGGGTTAATAATTTTTGGAACAAGAATATCAAGAGTAGTTTTGCCAGAAATATCCTCAACTAATATCTCAAAGTGCATATATTCACCTTGCGTCCAAGTAGTCACTGTACCAAAGTCCACCCAGGGGCAAACCCTCAGAAACAAGATTATTTATCAGAGGATCTTCACTAGCCCGCTTAATTTTAGCAAATCCATCATCACCCTTTTCTAATACCCAAACTTCTTCAGGTTCAAGAGCATCTACAAAATATGGTTGATGTGTTGTCACAAATATTTGTGACCCACCTTTCTGACCTCTAGTGTGTTCTCGAAATTCTCTGGCTAGGGTTTCTAAAAGTTTATGATAAAGTCCATTTTCCGGTTCTTCGATGCACAAAAATGGTGGTGGTGAAGGGTCTTCTAACATCAGAAGATAAGCAAATACTTTGAGTGTACCATCTGACATTTGTTGAGAGTAAAATGGGTCTTGAAATCCCTTGTCGTTGAAACACAAAAGCAGTCTTCCATCTGGACTTGGGTAAGTGCTAATCTTATTGACACCGGGAATTTTATTCGCTATTTTTTCCAGTATGGATTGAAACTTTTTGGGATGTTCTCTTTCCATAAATTGAACTACATTACCTAAATTATCTCCATGAATATTCAAATGCTTTTGTGGTCCGGCTAGAGGTAAACTGCGGGCAGCATCAGGTCTAAAATAGCTTAAATACCACCCTTCAATAAATCTTCTAAACATAGAAATTCGGGGATGTTGTTTAAGTGAACCTAAAGTAGCAATTCCCAGTTTTCGGTGATCATCAAGTTCAACTACTTCGGTTTCTTTAGTTTCTTCTTCTGCTTCACCTCTTTGGATTTTATCCATTAAATCTGACACATCAAAATCATCTTGCTTACCTTGTTGTTCACCTTTCCATGCGATTCCTCTGCCTTCATTGAGAATTAAAAAAGAAAAAGGTTGTCCCTTAGGTTGTCCTATTCTGCGTTGTCTCAGTCTCTCTTTTTTTACATAAGGTCTTTGAAATGAGTCAATATCTATGGCTAATTCATAAGTAATTGGTCGGGCATTACCATCTTCTTTATAATAGATTTCAAACTCAATACTTCCCTGTTGTCCTTGAGAGAGAATTTTTTCAAACCCACCACGACCATGAGCATAACAAGCTTCTTCTACTCCATTTTTCAAGCAATCAGCAAGAAAGCCAAAAATGTCAAAAATCGTGCTTTTTCCCACGCCATTCTTACCAATAACCGCTGTCATTGGTGTTAATGGCTTGGCACTTTGTGTATTCCACAATTTCCCCAAGGTAATATCACGAATAACTCTGTAATTTCTAACTCTAAAGCCTTCTATTCTAGACATTTAATTTGCTCTACTTTGATTTTACTCGCTAATTTTTTGAGGAATGAGATAAATTATTCCTGAAATAATTGTTAATATTACCGATACCCAAAAGGCAATTAAAATAGGAGTTTGCCAAATTGGAGACAAGGGAGCAATTAGGAGAGATATGGCAATAATTTGACTAACTGTTTTCAGTTTACCCCAAATATTTGCACCAGTGATAGTAGTTTGATTAACTCGCCAACCTGCGATCGCTAATTCCCGTGCTAAAATTATAAAAACTCCCCAAGCTGGGATTTTTCCTAATTCTACTAATACTAATAATGGTGCAAGTACCAATAATTTATCTACCAAAGGATCAAGAAATTTACCTAATTCACTAATTTGATTCAATTTTCTGGCCAAATATCCATCCAACCAATCAGTTAGAGCCGCAATTAAAAATATAGTTAAACATATCCATTTTGCTTGATTTGTAGGATTGTATAAACCGTAGAGTAGAAAAGGTATTCCCAGCAGTCGAGAAAAAGTAATCCAATTAGGTAAAGTCATTAGAAAAATGTAATAACTCAGGAGTAAGGAGGAAGAATTAAAGACAGAGAAAAATAGAGAATTAGGAAGGAAATACAGGTGATCAAAACTGTATTTCATAATACCAGGAATAGCTACAGCAAGTTTAGCTTGAGTAAAGTACATATTATGCGGGCAAGATGCCCGCACCACAAGAGTTTTATCATTAATATTTGTACTTCATAATAGCGGTAACTGCTGTATATATTCCTGATTCCTAACTTTTTTGTTAAAATCTTTCTACATCTGGGAATTTTTGAATAGATACTTTTGCCGCTTCTCCACAAGTGCGAGGAGTAGGAAAAATCTTACCAGGATTTGCTAAACCTTGGGGATTAAATACCTGTCTTACCCATTGCATTGTTTCTAAATCAGCTTGACTAAACATATCTGGCATATAGCATTTTTTATCAGCACCAATACCATGTTCACCAGAAATACTACCACCCACTCTTACACATAATCTGAGAATTTCTCCCCCCAATTCTTCGACTTTTTCCAATTCTCCATGTATGGAATTATCAAATAAAATTAATGGGTGTAAATTACCATCTCCAGCGTGAAAAACATTAGCAATGGGATAACCATATTGATGACTTAACCGCTCAATTTCTTGGAGAACATAAGGTAATTGAGTGCGAGGAATTACACCATCTTGTACATAATAATCTGGGCTAATATGTCCCGCAGCGGCAAAAGCTGCCTTTCTACCTTTCCATAATTTTAATCTGGTTTCTGGGTCACTGGCACTAGTCACATTTCGCGCTCCATTGTTTTGACAAATTTCTTTAACTCGCTGTTTATTAGCAGAAACTTCGACTTCTAAACCATCAATTTCTACTAATAGAATAGCCGCAGCATCACGAGGGTAACAATTAGTAGCCACCACATCTTCTACAGCATTAATACTAATATTATCCATCATTTCCATACCACCAGGAATAATGCCCGCGCTGATAATATCAGAAACCGTTGCAGCAGCCGCATCTACACTGGTAAAATCTGCTAATAAAACACAAATTGATTCGGCAGTTTTGAGAATTTTTAAAGTGATTTCTGTCGCAATTCCTAAAGTACCTTCTGAACCGACAAAGACACCTGTTAAATCATAACCTGGAGTTTCGGGAATTTGTCCACCAATATCAACAATTGCACCACTAGGAAGGACTATTTTTAAACCTAAAACATGATTTGTCGTTACACCATATTTTAAACAATGTACTCCCCCTGAATTTTCGGCGATATTACCACCAATAGAACAAATAATTTGACTAGAAGGGTCTGGTGCAAAATAAAAACCAGCGCCGCTAACTGCTTGAGTTACCCAACTATTAATTACTCCCGGTTGGACAACAGCCCGTTGATTTTCTAAGTCTATTTTTAAGATTTGTCGCATTAATGAAGTGACAATTAAAACAGAATTTTCTGCTGGTAAAGCACCACCAGATAAACCTGTTCCCGAACCTCTAGCAATAAAGGGAACGGAGAATTGATTGCAAATTTTGACGATTTCTGATACTTGTTCTGTGGTTCTTGGTAAGACTGCGACGGGGGGACATTGTTTATAGCTGGTTAAACCGTCACATTCATAGGTAAGGAGTTCTTCTTTGCGTTGTACTACACCTTTTTCTCCGAGGACTGCGACAAATTTTTTGATTATGGGTTTCCAGTTTATGGTTTGAGTTTTGGGTGATTCTTGGGTAAGCATAGAGTTTTTTATCTGTGGTAGATGTTGATGATAGCAAAATATTGATTTAACTGATTTAAATACTTATTATATCACGAAACCGATGTTACTTTAAAGTTTTCAATTTAAATATCAAGATTTATTAATAAATCTATTAATAAATCTTGTCAGTAAATATTGTTATAATCAGGATGTCCAGGATTAAAGGATAAACAGGATAAAAATATAAAATATAGATATTTTCATGCTGGCGGAAAATTGTTTGATAGGATTGTGGTAACATTTTGTTGTTTTTGGGCTTTCCTCAGTTAGTAGTATTGATTATAGCAGTTTTCATGCTCATGAGGTACAAAGTTTTTTAGTTTTAAGGAACAATGCTCAAAAAGTCGGTGATCTGAATTTTTTAATTAGAATTTTTTAATTAGAATTTTTTAATTAGAATTTTTTAATTATTTTCTCCTTCAATGATCGCTTTTTCTTCTGGAGTTAATTTATATAATTTATAAACGATTTCATCAATTAACCAATCACATTGTTTTAGTTGTTTTTTGATGGGTAGGAGTGTGTTTAAGCTGGCTTGATATTCTTTGGCTAATGTTTCTTGTTCTTTTCTACCGCTGATATCAATTTTTAGTTTTTTCTTGTTTTTCTTGAGAATATCAATTAATTCGTCAAGGGTTAAATGGTTATCTGCTTGTTTTTGTTTATAATAATCACCTAAATAATTTTGAATTTTAGATTTATTGGTAAGATTATCAATATCAGTACCGATTAATCTGGCTAACCATGTTAAAAAGCCTTTGATTTCTGTTTGTTTTTGTTTATTTAATTCTATCATTTGTTCGGCTAAATATGCCAGTAAGTCATGAATTACGTCTGCTTCTTCTGGTTGTTGGTTGAGGTGGTGATCAATTTGGCTAAGTAGGATATTTGGGTTATAATTGATTTGATATTGTTGGTAAAGGTTAATTGTGTTTTCTAGATAAGTTTGACGTTTCTCTGGGGGAGTTGTAAAGGATATTTTTGGAACTGGTATTCTTGACAAATAAATAACTTTAACTTCAGCAAAAGGCTTACCAACCATCTGAAAATTTTTCTTTTGATACCACCATTTAATATAAAAAGAATTTAATATTGATAACAAAAAATAATCAGAAAAAATACTATCTTGTTTTTTGAGAAGACAATGTACAGAATTTTGACAAATCCTCAAATCACAATCAATACTTGCAATAATTGAATCATCAGTACGTCGGACTATAATTTTTTGATTTCTAAATATACTTTCATTTCTTGGTTCAGCTAACCATACACCATATTTAACATAAATAAGCTCGTTTTGAGTGACATATTTTTGTATATCTCCACCTGTAATTAGTGGTTCAAAATCTGGTAGTAATTTATTTGATGTATATGGTTTTTCCTTGACAACTAACTGCGTTTGAGGTGGATTACCTTTTCCTTTTTGATATAATTTTGTACCTCCACATATATTAACTAATTCTTCTAATTTAATACATTGATTAATAGACTTGTTCAAAATACTAATTTCTTCCATATTTAAATAATAATCAATTACATAGCCTTCATTTAATAACCATTCAGATGTCAAACGAAAATATCTAGTAATGATTTCCTGATTTGCAAAATTTAAAACTTCTGTGTTTTTACAACTATTAACATCTTTAGAAGCTATTAAAGCAGCAGTTTCTACAATTGCATCTTGAAAAGCCGATCTAAATTCTGCTATCTTAATTAATTGTGTAGTTTGTAAAACTAATTTCCTAAAATCACAACCACTTTCTAAAGTCATCCATGTATTAGGAGTAATTAAGCCTATAGTACCAATTTGGGAAATTATATCTAATGAAAGTTCAATAAAAAATAGATAAATATCTTTGGAGATAACAGTATTACTAATATATTGTAATTTAGCATTTGTATAGTCTTTATAAGTCGATCCATAAGGTGGATTTCCGATCACAGCATCAAAACCGGGATTTTCTTTCCAACTAGCACTTTCTAAATCAATAAAAACCTCTGGAAATTCCAAATCCCAATGAAAAAACCGCTTTTGGTCAAACAACCTTCTCGCTTCCTCATATACCGCAATATCAGCAGCATTCATATTTTCAAACTTAGCATTGATCGCATTTATACCAAATCTTTCTAAAAAATTCTTAGCTTGTTTCACACCAAAAAATTGAGAAAC
>NZ_JACJQS010000024.1:0-66567 GCF_014696755.1 Anabaena sp. FACHB-1391
GTATTACTGGAGTAATCTACAACTAATACATCATCCCCTGCTGCTCCATCTACTGTGTCAGATCCTAACCCGGTATTGATGGTGTCATCTCCACTACCTGTATTAAAGCTGTTATTAATCCGTTGACTGAGGTTAATGATATCGTTACCACTACCTGTTGTTGCACTAGTAAACCTTTCAATGTTGGTGTAAGTTGTTCCATCTGCTAGGGTAAAGTTTTTAATCGTATTACTTTCATCTATGGTTATGGCTGTGGTAACTGAACTGAGATTACCATCGTTAATGGTATCAATTCCTGCACCCCCATCAATAACATTAATTCCTGCCCCCCCAGTAATTACGTCATCTCCATTACCTGCATCAATAGTGTCATTACCATCACCCGCATTAATGCTATCGTTCCCATCTTCAGTATTAATGGTATCGTTCCCAGTACCTGCATTAATGCTATCATTCCCAGCACCGCTATTAATCGTATCATTACCACCACGTGCCGTAATGCTATCGTTCCCAGCGCCACTATTAATCGTATCATTACCATCCCCAGTAACGATGTTGTCATTAGCAATTGTTCCGGTAATTTGGAACCGTTCTATATTACTGAAATTTACTTGGTCACTGTTCCAATTGGTGTTGTAGTAAGCACGGTAATAACCATTAAAACCACCATTGCCATTGTTATTAGCCTCGCTAGAAATTCCACTGTAGGTATTACTGGAGTAATCTACAACTAATACATCATCCCCTGCTGCTCCATCTACTGTATCATTTCCTCGTAAGGGACTAATAGTGTCATCCCCAGAAGTTCCTGTAATGGTGTCATTCCCAGCAGTTCCGTCAAAATTCTGCTGCTCTACCTGAATAAGTTGCCCATTTACCGTAATCGTGGCGTGATCATCCTCAGCCTTCAAAGCTTGTAAAGTTGTAGTATCCAGACTGTTACCCTGTACTAAAGCGGCAAAAATCGCCCCTTCATCACCAGCACTATCACTGAGATTGATTTGAGCATCAATAAAATGCCCAATTTCCTCTAACAAAACTGCACTAATAGCTTCTGCTGTAGAAGTTGCGAGAAAATTAGCTGATAAATAAATCTGATTATTGCTACTGGCATAAGCCCCATTGGCATTGCCAAGAATGCTACTATCTAAAATCTCAATTTGCGGAAGTTGACTAAAATCACCAGATAGCCACTGTAAACGCAGAATTTCCGCACCGCTGCGGTTGTATTGTGTACCAAAAGCCGTATCAAATAAATTCCAGAAGTTGTCTAAATCGGCAAAGGTGCTGAGTTGGTTATATGTCAGCGTCAGGGCAGAGTTGAGCAAGGTATTCATGGATTTGATGATTTATTCCTATAGAAATAATGTGACACAAATACTTACAACTGTCAATCTCTACATTCATACTACAAATTATAATCAAGTTGTAAGCTACTATGCAGGTCAAGTTTATCATCCTAAAATAGTTAAAATCTTGATAACTAATACTTTAAATTGAAACCCAGCCTAGTTTAACACTTAGTTTATGTAAGTTAATTATAATACATTATCCCTAAAAAAATGGCAAATTAACAAAATTAAGGTAATTTTAAATTGTTTATATTCCCCAATTTTCAACAACTGTGAATCCTGTACTATTAAATTCCTGGGGTATTTTACAAACTATAGTCGCCAACTATGCGCTAGATAAGTTAAAGATGGAAATAACTGACAATTGACTCTCAAAGGTTGCTTTTCTCATGCTCAAAACAATCACCAGACTTGAATTTGAGAAAATTCCCCCGCTGTTGGGCAGTTTGTGTAAGTATACAATCACTACTTGGGCGTGATATTTCGTCTTGACATTTCGCAAAAATTAACCCAACTTGACTATTTAGCTGCATAGCTATTATTTATTTTAAATTTCCATGTCAACTCTCGTTATTGTCGAATCTCCCACAAAAGCTCGCACTATTCGCAACTACCTACCAAATGATTATCGGGTAGAAGCTTCCATGGGTCATGTTCGTGACCTTCCCCAGTCGGCCAGCGAAATTCCCGCAGCCGTTAAAGGGGAAAAATGGGCGCAGCTTGGGGTAAATGTAGAAGCTGATTTTGAACCGATTTATGTAGTCCCCAAAGATAAAAAGAAAATTGTTACTCAGTTAAAAGAAGCCCTCAAGGGCGTAAATGAACTGATTCTAGCCACTGACGAAGACCGAGAAGGGGAAAGCATTAGTTGGCATTTATACCAATTGCTCAATCCGAAAGTGCCGACAAAGCGCATGGTGTTTCATGAAATCACTAAGGAAGCAATTCAAAAAGCTTTGAAAGACTGCCGTACCATTGATGAGCAGTTAGTCCGCGCTCAAGAAACCCGGCGCATTTTAGACCGATTAGTAGGATATACTCTATCTCCGCTACTATGGAAAAAAATTGCCTGGGGATTATCCGCTGGTAGAGTGCAATCTGTAGCAGTACGCTTATTAGTAACTAAGGAACGTCAACGCCGAGCTTTTCATGAAGGGACATATTGGGATTTAAAGGCTAGTCTAGAGCAGGAAAAAAGCGCTTTTAGCGCGGTTCTGGTGACTCTTGGCGGTACGAAAGTTGCCACAGGCAGCGATTTTGACCCCACAACTGGTAGGATTACCGCAGGTCGCAATGTGGTCTTACTCAATGAAGAGGAAGCGGAAGCCCTAAAAGCCCGCCTAGAAGCGAAAACTTGGACAGTGACCGATATAGAAGAACGTCCAGTCACCCGCAAACCCGCGCCACCGTTTACCACTTCTACATTACAACAAGAATCTAACCGCAAATTGCGGTTGTCAGCACGGGATACAATGCGGGTAGCTCAGAATTTGTATGAGCAAGGGTATATTACCTATATGCGGACGGATTCCGTGCATTTATCTGATCAAGCGATATCTGCCGCCCGCGCTTGTGTAGAACAAAAATACGGTAAACAATATCTGAGTCCCCAACCTAGACAATACACAACTAAATCTAAGGGCGCACAAGAAGCCCATGAAGCGATTCGTCCCGCCGGTAGCAGTTTCCGCACCCCCCAAGAAACCGGTTTGACTGGACGGGAATTTTCTGTATATGATTTGATTTGGAAGCGCACTGTTGCTTCACAGATGGCTGATTCTCGCCAAACTCAAATTACTGTACAAATACAAGTTGAAGATGCTGGTTTTCGTTCTTCGGGTAAGCGCATAGACTTTCCGGGCTACCTTCGCGCCTACGTTGAAGGGTCGGATGATCCTGATGCTGCTTTAGAAGATCAAGAGGTAATTTTACCTGCTTTGAAAGTTGGAGATCATCCCCAATGTCATGAACTGGAAACCGTCAGCCATGAAACCCAACCTCCAGCCCGGTATACAGAAGCAACTCTAGTGAAAACTTTAGAAAGTGAAGGTATTGGTCGTCCTAGTACCTACGCCAGCATTATTGGTACGATAATTGATAAAGATTATGCCCAATTGGTGAATAATGCCCTAATTCCCACTTTTACGGCTTTTGCTGTTACTGATTTGCTGGAAAAACATTTTCCAGATATTGTTGATCCTAGTTTTACTTCTAAAATGGAGCAGACTCTAGATGAAATTTCCACGGGTGAGGCTCAGTGGCTACCCTACTTAAAGGAATTTTATCTTGGTGAGCAGGGTTTAGAAACTTTGGTTAAGGAACAAGAAAGCGAAATTGACGCTAGTAAAGCTAGAACTGTAGAATTAGAAAATTTAGATGCTAAAGTCCGTATTGGTAAATATGGTCCTTATATTGAAGTTACCAATGGGGAGGAAGTATTTACCGCTTCTATCCCTAAAAACCTGACTCCGGCTGATCTTAACCCTAAACAGGTGGAAATCCTGCTGAAACAAAAAACCGCAGGACCTGACCAATTTGGTCGTCACCCGGAAACTGGCGAACCAATTTATATTAAACTGGGTACTTATGGTCCTTACATTCAATTAGGCGATAAAAGCGACGAAAACCCTAAACCCAAACAAGCTTCTTTACTCAAAGGTGTGACCCCCGAAACTCTCACCCTAGAAATGGCTGTCGGTTTATTGTCTCTACCCCGTGCTTTGGGAACTCACCCAGAAACCGGTGGTAAAGTCCAAGCTAGTTTGGGACGGTTTGGACCCTATGTAGTTCATGACCAGGGGAAGGAAGGGAAAGATTACCGTTCCCTAAAATCTACCGATGATGTCTTGACAATTTCCCTAAATCGTGCCTTAGAATTACTCGCAGAACCAAAAAAAGGACGTTCTACGACTAAGAGTAAGTCTAAAGAAGCTTTACGGGAGTTGGGGACACATCCAGAAGATGATGCACCAGTTAGTATCTATGATGGTCCCTATGGTCCTTATATTAAACATGGGAAAACTAATGCCAGTATTCCTGAAGGTGAATCAGTAGAAAATATAACGTTGTCTACGGCTGTTGAATTACTTTCAGCTAAAGCATCTACAAAATCTCCACGCAAAACCACTAAATCAACAACTACTAGAGGGAAAAAAAAAGACGCAGCAAGTTAGATTTAGCAGCAGTTAGGCGGAATAAATTCTTGATCATGACTAATGATCAATAACTATTCCCTATCACCAATTACCCCATGACTAATTAAGGATGTGATAATCTAATAAGTAAGGCAAAACACAAAATTGAAATCTCGTGGTAGTAAATACCATACTTATGGGAATTTGTCAACCATAAGCAAGGCTAAAGTGCGATCATACGCCGGTTTCTGCCACCCTGTTAAATAAAATTGAGGTAGTATCTCAGGAGCGGTCAGTTTAATGGATTATATAGAAAAGGTACTGGAAAAGCTGAAAGAATTAGCTCGGAAGTTAATTGATAGCCTGCTAGGTCCGGAGGCTGAACCGGAACCGGAACTAGTTCCGATTCCTGTCCATGAACGTTCTATGCGCCGTCGCTAAAGTCCTGTAGGTGTGAGAGTTGAATTTACCAGCTTTAAGTATTCTTGTACTGCACGGGCCAAACCTAAATTTGCTAGGACTTAGAGAACCCGGAATTTATGGTTCTTTGACTCTGGCAGAAATTAATCGTTTGTTAAATTCCAAAGCTATGGAGTTACAAACACAAATACTACCCGTGCAGTCAAATCATGAAGGGGTTTTAGTAGATGCTATTCACGGGGCATTAGGATATCATCAGGGGATTGTCATTAATGCCGGAGCTTACACTCATACTAGTGTAGCTCTACGAGATGCGATCGCTGCTGTTAATTTACCTACTGTGGAAGTACATCTGAGTAATATTTATGGTCGGGAAGATTTCCGTCATCATTCTTATATCGCACCAGTGGTAATTGGTCAAATTAGTGGCTTTGGCGCTCAAAGCTATTTGTTAGGCTTGCAAGCACTGGTGTCTTATTTAAGGAAGTAAGAGGTCATGGGGAATGGGGAATAGGTAACAGGTAATAGGTAATAGGTAACAGGTAACAGGTAACAGGTAATAGGTAATAGGTAACAGGTAACAGGTAACAGGTAATAGGTAACAGGTAACAGGTAATAGGTAATAGGTAATAGGTAATAGGTAATAGGTAATAGGAAACAAGGGACAACGGACAACGGACTAATTGCCTGATCAAAATTATGCGTTATTCTTTGGTAAATCGGGTTAAGGGTAGTTTTTTGGGAGCTTTTTTAGGTGAGAGTTTAGCTAACCCGAACCGTTGTAATTTGGGTAAAATCGCCGTTTTGGGTACGGAAAGTTTAATCAGTTTGGGGAGGTTAGATGTAGATGATTGGTTAAAGCGTCAAGAACAAGCAGGGATTGAATTAGAAACAAATATTCACTCCTGGGGACAAATAATCTTCGCTACATTACCAGTGGTGATGTTTTTTCATGAAAATCTTATGAAAATGCGAGAAAATATCCTAGAAGTGCAAAGAATATTCATATTGAACCAACAACATAGCCCACTGATCACAGATGCTAGTTTAATCATAGGATATGCGATCGCTAAATCCCTGAACGAAAAAATTGACCCTCTCAACCTGATTTCGGAAATAGTTAATTTTTTAGATCAAACATCAAGTTCTTTACCACAACAATTAATAAAAGTCAATGATTTATTAAAAAAAGGAGTGGGACTAGAAACAGCAAGAAAGGAACTGAACAGTCCAGAAACATTAATTAACAATATTGGTTTAGCTTTTTACTGTTTTCTGAGTACCCTAGAAGATTTTTCCTTGACCGTATTCCGCGCTACGAAAAATCATGATTTTGCTCATGACTATATTACGGGTGCAATGGCAGGAGCATTATCAGGGGCATATAACAGTATAGTTGGTATACCAGTAAATTGGCAAATTTCCCCTCCATTCACTAACTCCTCACCATGGGGACTTGATAATTTTTCCCAAATGTTAGAATTAGCCGATAGAATGATGGCGGTGTGGTCTGGAGCATATAACTTTGGTGGTGATTTTGGCGAATTTACAAAGAAAGGATATACTATCTTTGCTGCTCCTAAGATTATACGTAGGCGTGGAAATGATATAGGATTACTATTTGATTTTTGAACAAAATTATGATTTAACCCCATTCAGGCCTTGGTTGAGAGACAATCTCAACTTATGTATTTGTTAGTATTAGTTAGCAAAAAAGTATCGGTTAAATGTAAACTGCTATCCCTCCCTAAGTTAAGCTGTTACGCAGCTAAACTGTATAATCAGAATATGGCTAGATATTGTGGTGGGGGCATACAACGGCCAAGCTCAGTACAAGTCCTGTCCGCTATAATTATACAAATTAAATGCAGTACAGCTGATGATCTAGCTTGGGAAAGGAGGATATATCTGGGGTATTTTGCGGAAGGAAAGATGAAAACGCAGCGATTTTTGCAGTCTTTGAGACAGCAATTAAGGCAATGGCAGGGACAGTATAAAGCGCTATTTCGTAAGGGAAAGTACCACCAGAAACTGCATAAGCATTTTTTCAAGAATATACTTCTGTATTTATCAGCAAATAATCATCAAGGAAAACAGGGAAAACACAGACAGACACAAAGATTAACTGCTAAATTAGTTACTAGAGAGAGTGGCATTGATACAGTTATTTTCAGGTGGGTACATCAAAAACGCTCCTCAACAATTTTGGTATTAGCAATATTCTTACTCACAAGTGTGATAGGAAGTGATTTTTATAACCAACCAAGAATGAAAGTTGGTAGTATTGCCTTACAAACATTTATTGCTCCCTATACGGATAATATTGAAGATAAAGAAGAAACAGAACTGCAACGGAAAGCAGCTATAGATAATTCTGCGCCAGTTTTAATGATTGATAATCAGATCAATCAGCAAATTCATGCACGGTTGGAAAAGATATTAGGCATAAGTAATGAAATTCGGTCAATAGTTGGTATTTTCCCTTTTTTAAATAGTTCAATTTTATCGCCTTATGTTCAAAGTTATCTGAGGTCTTTTCCTGAATTAGAATGGCAAAAGTTAATAGGAATTTTGGATAGTAACAGACAACAAAACACAAAAAAACAAAACTCCAAGCCGCAATTATCATTGTCCAATGGCGTGAGTGACGAGGCTGCTTTCTTGCAAGCATTATCAGAACTAGAAGCTTATCAATTTATGACAACAGAAAGTAATTTTTCTGCCCTGATTACCCAAATATCGCAAGTTAGAAAAAGATATAATCAAGGAATTGAGAAAGCATCACAAATAGAAACTGGTGAGGAAGTAAAACAAGTTTATACAGCACCTGTGCTTTTAGCCTTATCTGATAATGATTGGGCAAAAACACAGACGGGAATTCGTAAAAGTGCAGAACGAATTATTGCCCAAGGTATAGCCGCTGGCTTGCCCAAAAGTATTTTACATAATGCAGTTAGTTTACAGGTACAATTATCTGTGCCTAGTGAGGCTGAATCCTTGGCAAAAAAAGTATTATTGGCGGTACTGCAACCAAATCTTAAACAAGATATAGAGCAAACTAAAAAACAAGCTCAAATCCTAGCCAGAGAAATACCATCTGTAATGTTTCCTGTAAAAAAAGGCGAGATAATTGTTAGGAAAGGAGAGAAAATTACACAATTAAAATTTGAGATATTAGCACATTATCGTTTGATTGGTCATCAAGTGAATTGGCTGGGTTTAACAGTTTTAGTAGCGGTTGTCACCGTAGCTATTTGGGTTTTTGTCTGGTTAGAAAGAAAAAGTCATAACTATTTGCGACAACGCGATCGCTTATTAGTTTTATTACTTACTCTCACTGTCCCCGGAGTATTGGCTCTCGGTTTACCCTATACCACCTGGAGCGCCATTGGTTTATTACTAGGCAGTTTCTACGGACCAACTATAGGTGTAATGGTAGCAGGGTTACTGGCGTTAATACTACCAATTACAGTAGATACAAATATTCTAGTGCTGCTGGCGGGGGCTGTGGGCGGAATGTTAAGTGCTTATGTAGCTCATAGATTGCGATCGCGCGAAGAACTAGCATTATTAGGTGTTGTCACGGCATTAACCCAAGGTGGTATATATTTATTATTAAAAATCTTTACAGGTGGGGTATTTGGTTCAGGTTGGTATATCATCCAAGAAGCAGGTTTATTTGCTTTATCTGGTTGGGCTTGGAGTATTGTGGCTTTGGGTTTAAGTCCTTATTTGGAAACGCTCTTTGATGTCATTACCCCTATCCGTTTGGCAGAATTGGCTAACCCCAACCGTCCATTATTAAAGCGTCTAGCTACAGAAGCCCCAGGGACTTTCCAGCATACTTTATTAGTGGCCACCCTGGCGGAAGCTGCCGCTAAACAATTGGGCTGTAATGTCGAATTGGTGAGAGCCGGGACATTGTACCATGATATTGGGAAAATGCACGACCCCTTGGGATTTATTGAAAATCAAATTGGTAGTCCCAATAAACATGAAACAGAAATAAAAGATCCTTGGAAAAGTGCGGAAATTATTAAAAAGCACGTCACAGAAGGGTTAGTAATGGCCAAAAAACACAGTTTACCCACCGCCATTCAGGCTTTTATTCCCGAACATCAAGGAACAATGGCCATTGCTTATTTTTATCACCAAGCCCAACAAATAGCCCAGGAAAATCCCCAGATTGTAGTCAATAAAGCCGATTTTTGTTACGATGGACCCATACCCCAATCACGGGAAACAGGCATCGTCATGTTAGCAGATTCTTGTGAAGCTGCATTACGTAGTCTGAAAAATGCCACTCCAGATAAAGCACTCAATATGCTAAATAATATTTTACGGGCAAAATGGCAAGATGAACAATTAATCGCTTCGGGATTAACTAGGGAAGAAATGCCAAAAATTGCCCAAATATTTGTGGATGTTTGGCAACAATTTCATCATAAACGCATTGCTTATCCTAAGTCAAAAGCTGCTGATTCGTAATTAAGATGAAACTGTCCGGGCTTGAAGTATCTGTTAAACTAAAGATCAGAAAATAACAAAAGGAAGATTATGATGAGCGATCGTGATTATACCTTGATTATTGACAAAAGTGGTAGTATGTCCACACCAGACCAAGTGGGCGGTAGAACTAGATGGGAAATAGCCCAAGAATCTACCATTGCTTTAGCTAGAAAGTGTGAACAGTTTGATCCTGATGGGATTACAGTTTACGTTTTTTCCGGCAAATTTAAACGTTATGATGATGTGACAACAGCTAAAGTCTCCCAGATATTTCAGGAAAATGATCCAGCCGGTACAACTAACTTAGCTGGTGTATTGCAAGATGCCCTGAATAATTACTTTCAACGCAAAGCAGCAGGTAACACTAAACCCAATGGAGAAACAATTTTAGTGATTACTGACGGTGAACCAGATGATCGCAAAGCTGTATTTGAGGTTATTATACAAGCTACCCGACAAATGGAAAAAGATGAAGAATTAGGAATTTCCATGATTCAAGTCGGCTCAGATGCTCAAGCCACCAAATTTCTCAAAGCCTTAGATGATCAATTACAAGGTGTGGGAGCTAAATTTGATATTTGTGATACAATAACCTTGGATGATTTAGAAGACATGAGTTTAACTGATGTTTTAATGAATGCCATCACAGATTAATTAACGAAAATTACTAATATCTAATATCTGGAGAGTTTAGTCATGCTAGAAAACCGTGATTATACCTTGATTATTGATAAAAGCGGTAGCATGGCTACCCCAGATCAAAAAGGTGGAAGAAGTAGATGGGTCGCAGCACAAGAATCAACTTTAGCATTAGCAAGTAAATGTGAACAACTAGATCCCGATGGTATTACTATTTACTTATTTTCTGGAAAATTTAAACGTTATGAAAATGTGACATCTGCCAAGGTTTCACAAATTTTCAAAGAAAATGATCCTTCAGGAACAACAGATTTAGCTGGGGTTCTCAAACACGCTACTGATGATTATTTGCAACGCAAAGCAGCAGGTCAAACTAAACTCAATGGAGAAACAATTTTAGTAGTTACTGACGGTGAACCAGATGATCGTAAAGCTGTAATGAAGGTAATTATTGAAGCTTCTCGTTGTTTGGATAAAGATGAAGAATTGGCTATTTCCTTTATTCAAGTCGGTAATGATCCTCAAGCTACTCGCTTTTTGAAAATTTTGGATGATGAACTGCAAAGTGCAGGTGCTAAATTTGATATTTGCGACACTGTCACCATGGATGATATGGAAGATATGAGTTTATCAGAAGTTTTACTAAATGCTATCACTGATTAACAATAGATTCTCCAGGAATGACAAATATGGATTCCATTGATAAGCTATTAGCTGAAGTCAAAACTGAACATACAGAACCCAAAAACACGCCGCCACAGGCTAATTTAAACCCTGTGAAAGTGGTTTTACCTACTACGAAATCAGATGTATTAATAGATAAACTATTATCAGACGTACAAGCTGATTTTTTGGCAGCTAAAACCGAATATACACAATCTAACTCTAGAAATAGCTTACCGCAAATTCAATTAAATTCACCTCCTCCTAAGTCAGATGGATTTATAGATAACTTATTATCAGACGTACAAGCTGATTTTCTGGAAAAAGACGCAGCCGAAGCACTGCGAAAACAAGAAGAATTAATACAGGAGAAAATTCGTCAAGAAAAACTTAAAGCCAAACAAAGAGAAGCTTTAGAAAAACCCGCCCAAGAATGGTTAGCTAAATTAGATCCTTTATCATCAGAAGGATTATGGTTTGAGAGATTTGCTCAAGGTTATCCTACTAAATTAGCAGCAGCAATTGATTATTTACAAACTAATTCCTGAGTAAGTAAGCCCAATAAAACCGACTTAATCACTCTAGTTCTGATAGCTGGTCTGGTGTAGCCATACGCAATGCAGGATATGGAAATAAATTTTTAAATCCAGCCAAGCGTTCTCCTAATGATTCTGGTGCAATATTCCAAAGACTTTCATAATAGAAAAAAGCTACTCCCAGATCACGTTGTTGGACAGCGCGGACTTGAGATTGAATCTGTTGAATTGAGACTGGCTTAGTTCTTAAACCTGCCATAATTCCGATTCCAGTAGGAATTATTTGTTTAACTTCTTCTATTTCTGGACGGGAAAGCTTGGAGGTAAAACTATCTAAATTCTCCCGATAAACTTGCATGACCAACTCATCTACTATGTTTAATCTTGCCCAATTCAACCAATCTTGCAGTTGAAATTTGTAGGCATAATCATAGTAATTGGGAGAGATAGAAAAAATCATTTTTGGTTTTATCTGCTTAACTGTATTGTTCAGTCTCACCATAAATTCTGTAATCTTATTTGCTCGCCAATTTACCCATTCTGGATCTTTATAATCTTTGGGTGGACTTTTCTGAGTTTCTTTAGTATACAAGTCAACTGTATATTTATCATAGCCAAATTCATGGGGTAAACTGGTATGATCATCAAATTGAATACCATCAATATCATATTTATTAGTAAGTTCTACCAGCAAATCAATAATAAACTGTTGTACTTCTGGGTGAAATGGATTTAACCATGAAACTTCACCAGCAGCACTCACAGATGTTGTACCACCATCTTGTTTTTGTGTTAACCATCCTGGTTTATTTAATGCCAATTCAGAAGTATCAGGAGTCATAAATCCAAATTCAAACCAAGGAATTACCAGTAATTTTTGACGATGAGATTTATCAATTAAATCCGCGAGAATATCATGTCCATCTAGTCCTTTAAATACAAAAGGTTGAATTTCTAAATCCTTGGCTACTTTACTAGGATACATCACATATCCAGCATTCCAAACCACGGGATAGACAGTATTAAAATTGAGTTCTCTGAGTTGGCTTACAGCTTCTTGAACTTTAGCCCGATCTTTGAGAATATTTAAATCATTATTTGTGATCCACACACCACGAATTTCTTGACGTGGTACTTGGGCGTTAACAGGTGTCAAAGTGTTTACCCAAAAAACTGTGATTAAGGAAATTAAAAACCAAGACCGAAATAACGGTTTAAGTAATTTCTGTTGGAAATAGAGGAAAAAATTGTGGTAATTGACTTTCATTTTAATTTGAGAATATGGTAAGAAAATTAACTATATTAAAATTCCTTGATTCACAAGTAGATGTAATTCATGAATTACCCTGACATTTGTTATTTATAGGCAATTATATAGCATTTTGCAGATAAATGACCTAAGAATCTTGTTTTTGTTCTGAATCTTGATTCGCTCATTGGCCAATCACTCCAGAAAAAACATCACAAACATACCACAAATAGTCTAAAAATATATAGGGCTTGCTGAAAAAGTTGTCTGTGAGGGCAGGGAACTCTTAACTCTTAACTGGGAACAGTTTTAACTGTCTGGATATCCTCAATTTTCCAAATCCGACAAAGAAAAATGCAATTCATTTTGAGACACCATTAGCCAAAACCTGGCACTTTTTTGTGGTAAAAATCCGCGAAACCCTTTGTTAATAAATGGTTTTAGGTTTATATGGCTAACGCCACGCTACGCTATCAGCAAGCCTTATATTAGGGCATTAGGGCGGGCAAGATGCCCACCCCACAAGATTTTTATCATTAATAATTAGTAAAAATAATTAAAATAATTAGTAAAAATTATCACATTTAGATATTACTGTATGCCAATTATCCGCCTGCTTTTCGTTACACTAGTAGTGGTAATTTTTAGGTTTTGTGTTATAACCCTGTTGTGCAAATGAACTCGAATGAAAGACCACTCTATGGAACCAGATAAGCTGGCGCGAATAAAAGAGTACGGTGAATTTATCCTCCGCAAAATTGACTCCGTACCCCAACATCCTTCCCAAGATGAAGATTGGGTTCCCATTAGCCTTGATGATTGTCTGCTGCGGCTGCGAGAAGCCGCTGTGAAAACGGTAGAACTGGCAACCTCACCGGTGAAAATCGGTGTCATGGGGGAATTTAGTAGTGGTAAAAGTTTGCTGCTAGGGAGTCTCATTGGTTATGCAGACGCTTTACCCGTGAGTGAAAATCCCACCACTGGTAATGTCACCGCTATTCATATTCAAGCCCAGGATGGTTTTGCAACTACTCAAGTAGATAATTACACTGTAGAATATTTATCCCATGAAGGGGTAAATGAGTGCTTACACTTCATGCTGAAAGAAGCAAACCGTCGCGCCATATCCGCTGGTGTCACACCTTTGCAGGTAGATAAAATTAAGACTGGTAAAGATATTAGTATTTGGTGTGAGGAAGTTTGGAAAAGTTCCAATAATTTAGAGTTGCGTTATTTGCTGCGGGAGTTAGTGCTATTTTTGCGGGCTTATCAGGCTTATGGTGAGGCTTTATCCGGTCGCTTTTACCAAATTGATGGTATTACAGCCCGTGAAGGTTTACAACTGGCAGAAATGCCCCTAGCGATTCAATCTCTTAAATTTGAGGATTTACCACCAGCGCATATTCGCTTATCTAGTGCGCCGCAAAAATTAACTATTCAATTACTACGGAATAGTTTTCTCTTAATTCGTCGTGTTGATATTCAAGTGAAAATATCACGGGAAATTTGGGATCTCACAGGTGCGGAAGAATTTGTGCTGTTAGATTTTCCCGGTTTGGGTGCGGCTAATTCTGGAACTAGGGATACATTTTTATCATTGCGAGAATTGGCGCAGGTACAGACAATTTTAGTCTTACTTAATGGTAAATCACCAGGGAGCGATCGCGCCAATAAAATCTTTACCATGATGCAGCAACAACGCCCTGGACAAGACCTCAAGGATTTAATTATAGTAGGAGTGGGACGTTTTGATCAATTACCTTTAGAAGGTGAGGGAGGAGAAAGGGAACTGGATTTATTAATTGCTAATCAATCTGATGATCAACCATTACAAATAAGTACAGTTTTCCAAAAATTGAAAGTTCTAAAAACTATTATTGATGGCGCGGAAGCATTTACTTCTCAAAAAGACCGAATTGTTTTATTATCGCCATTATTAGGGTTAGCTGAATTAGCCAAACGTTCTAGTCAAGTTAAAGCTGGTTCTGCGGAATTTCTAGCGAATTTAGATTATCCAGATTATTTGGAAAAATCGAGGAAATTACAAGAAAAATGGGGTAATTTAAGCGCGGGTTTACTTGCCGGAGATAGTCGTAATCAGTTAGGAAGACAATTAGGTTATTTCGCTCAAGATGGTGGTATTAGTAAATTAAGAGAATTGATTCAAAGTCATGTTGCTAATCACGGATTAAAGCAATTATATGAAGATACCCGTCGGGCTGCTGATACGATTCGTCAACAACAAGAATATCTTCAAGAAATTCTTGCCGAAATTCACGAACAAGGTATACCTACAAACGATACTCCGGCTTTAATAGAATTAAGATCAGCCATAGAAAGTTTAGATAAAACCTACAGAAACTTTCAAAAAGATTTAGGGAAAGAACAACTCAAAGATAGAAGGGGAATTGTAGTTAGTGATGTGATTAAAGATGAACTAACTTTAAGAATTTTGAATTGGAATCAGTGGACATTATTATTTAATAAAATCCAAAATGGTACAATTACCCTAGCGGAATTTAAAGGTGCAGCCGGAAAATTATTTGATCGAGGAAATCGGGTGAATACCTCCCTCCCAACTAAGAGTGATGACTTTTATCCAGCCTTTGAGAAAACAATTAAAGAACTGGAAAACTTTGCGGGCGATCGCATTCGTCAAGCTGTGATAGACTTATTAAACTCATTAGCGCATAAAATCACCTTAGAACGGGAAAAACTACAAACCATTCTTCAGCCAGAAATGGAACAAGAAATTGAAGAAAAATTTGGATCTGAAGAAGCTGATTTATTTTATAAACTGTTATTAGGATGTGATCCTCGTCAATGGAAAGAAGCCATTATTGCTGAAATCAATAACCATGATCAAACTATCAACCCAGCCAGTATTTTTCCCCTAGCCAGACAAGATGAAAAACACAGTGTAGGACAAATATTTGATTGGTCTCCTGAGAAAAATCAAACCTCATCCAGAAGTGCTAATCATCAACTTTTTGTCTTGCGACTAAGAGATGAAATTACCGCTAGTGCTAATCTCCACTTAGTACAGTATGTCAGTGAAAGTAATCAGCACGTAAATATAGAAATCAATGGAATTTTAGACCAAATAATTCCCAGTTTGCAAAACCTTTCCAAACAAGAAGCACTACTAAGATATATTGCAGCTAGAGATTCACAAGGGGAACTAGCTATTCCCACCTGGTTAGACATTTTAGCAGATATTGCTACAATTAATGAAGCTGAATTATTTATTTATAGCAATCTCCCATAAGATCGTCGACTGCTTTTTCAAATTGTGTAAATAAATGATAAATTGATGTTAGGATTCGGGGATCTGACCTCATTAATTCTGCCTTATTTAATTTATCAGCATTCAGTGATCAACCATCAACTTAAATAAGGACCATTAAAAATGCCTGTGGAAATTCAGATTCCACCTAGTTTTAAATTAGGTGTTAGAGAAAACTCACAGTTGCATCTACCTTCGATTCAAATTGTTGCTGTTAATAGCAACATTCCGTACATTTCTCGAATTAACTGTATAGTGAGGGGGACACCAAATCAATTAGCAGCAAAAATTCAAAGAACCTATAGACAATTTCACTCAGCTACACCCAAACAAATCATTAATATCTGTCAATTAGGACAAGATATATGTCAATTAGATTCACCTTTAATAACATTAGTTGACTGTAGCTTAAAGGTAATTGTTGAATATTTCGACTCTGACAGTGCAGGAAAACCAAACTTGTCTATATCTAAACATATATCCGCCGAATGTGATCTTTGGTTTATACCCAACTTACAAAAATCACCAAATTCATTTACAGGAAATCATCAAGCCATGAACAATTCGCAGTTTGACAGCTATCTGAATAATTTAAGTCAACAACTGAGTGAAAAACTCAACGAAAAACAAAAGAAAAGATTTCCTGGTTGGTTAGCTTTAGATTTTGGTACTTCTAACTCCACAGTTACACTTTTTGATCCCATTGAAGTCCCCATTGCGGAAATTTTACCCAAAGAACAAGAACTGAGATTAAGACAACGCATGACTGAATGGTTAAATTCTCCTCCAGATTTAGCCTTAGTAGATGTTAGTGCTAGTGAGTGGGAAAAGTTCCTAGTTGATATTAGCAAAAACTTACAAATACAACCAGAACAATTAAGTGAGATTTTTGAAAGTGATCACAAAGAATTATTTTTAGAAGCCATTCGACAAATTGAATTATGTTTAGGAACAAGCGATAGATTTCGTCGGGCTGTTAGTAAAAAACTTTATGCTATATATCATGAAGTTTTTCGTGTTCCTACATTAGAATCACAAAATTTAATTCCCGTAATTTTAGATATTGACCGACGCAATACAGAAATTCCCAGTGAAATGGAAGTATCGCAATTAATCCCATTAAAACTACAGATGGGTAGAGACGCAAGAGATAACAGAAAAAAAGCAATAGCCCAGGGAACAACTGTTTCAGTCAAAGAAATTATTAGCAGATTTCATCATTCACCCAAACGCTATTTTGGACAAGATCGATCTTTCCCAATTATCCTAGAAAACGAAGAAGAGAATATTCAAGTTAATCGCCTAATTCAAGCAGCTTGGGCGCAATTAATTGAGTTAACAGAAGATTATCGTCAACGGGCTAGACGCAGGTTTTCTGAAGGCGATTTTTTAACAGCAGTTGTCACTTATCCCACCGTAGCCCCGCCAATAGTTCGCAAAGAAATTAAGCAACTGGTACAAGAATTAGGTATTGATGATGTACAAACAGCTTATGATGAAGCGGTTTCTGTCGCTATCTTTTTTCTGTGGCGAGAATTTGGCGGTAATCTGAATATTGGCATTGAATCTTTCAAAACTCGTTGTCGTCAAAATGGGAATAAATGGTCACAAAATGTTCTGGTTTTAGATATTGGTGGTGGTACAACAGACTTAGCTTTAATTGAACTTACCCTAGAAGATAAAACTCCATTTTTTGCAGATAATGAAGATAGAGGTTTAGGAGGACGTTACTATAAATTAACTCCTAAATTATTAGGTTCTTCAGGACATTTACAACTAGGTGGTGAATTAATTACATTGCGAATTTTCCGCCTATTAAAAGTCGCCATTTCTGATTTTCTTCTCACCGCAGTCACTACAGGTGACATTGAAAGTGATAAATTAGAAGACTTAATTAACTCCGAATTAAACGAACGTTTTTTAGAAGACGGAAAATTTCAAACCGGTAGTTTATTAAAATGTATAGATAAAGAAAATCCCGAAGGTGACGTTGCTTTTAAAGATGCCCTAGATACAGCCGAAAAAGTATTACCAACTCGCTGGCAACAAGCACCTCAACGTCTGCAAACCTTTTACACTTTATGGGATCATGCCGAAGCGGCTAAACTCAAATTAGGACAAAAACAACCCAAGGATGGTTCTTTATTAACCTTCACTTTAAATGAACAACAAATAGGCGAACTTCTGGCCCAAAGTTCAGTTAAATTTCAAGTGAGAAGCCCTGAATCTATTTCCTTAACTTTAGATAATCAGCAATTTGAACGGGCTATCATCTCATCTATTAAAGAAGCAATTGGTATTGCTAAAGGTTTAATAGAAAGTCGTCTCAATTCAGAACCTAATCAAAAAGTAGATTGGTTAATTCTATCTGGAAAAACTTGTAATCTTGATTTAGTTCAACAACAAATTTACGAAGAATTTAGTAAATCACCATATTTTGTTTGGAACCCAGAACGGATTACTTTTGTTTTAGAATTTACAAAACTTGCCACCTCCGCAGGTGCTTGTTATGCCGAAAAATTGCGCCGTTTTCGATTTGATCCTGAAGAATCTAAAAATCTGTTACGCAAGGGCGCAAATCAATTAGAAATTGATGTTAAAAACCTGTTTTATTATCTTCCCTGTAACTTCAAACGCAAAACCCAAAGTAACGAACCATTAGCCATTTTTAGTGCTGGACAAGAACTATATCAACTTGCACCTTTAGACACTGTTGCTAAAGTGCGGACACCTTGGCAGGGTATACAATTAACTAATATTATCCATCGTCAAGATTATGAAAACGGAACTTTTCGCCTGTGGGGAAGTTTCGATGGTAAAATATTAATGGATAAATTGGGCATGGAAGAACAGGAATTTCTCAAAAAAATCAAAATCCAATTTGAGATTGATCAAGCTTTACAATTTAGTGTTTTACTATGTCGAGGTAATCCCCATTACTTAATAGATGTACCTGGTATTAACATTAATTCAGTTATATCTCCGCCGGAAAATACTTTATTTAATGATGGTAATTTAAAATGGAATATAGCCATAGAAAACCCTCAGCATAACTTAAATGATGGTGATATTGCTGTTAATGTTTTAGAATCAGCCACAGTTGATCAACCTCATGCTTATCATTTAGTATTTGCAGTTGATAATAATGATAGTAAGACCATGGAAACATTTCATTATTTACAAGATGGTGTCAAAGAACCAGGAACAGGATTAATCAGTAAACCTTTACCACCATTTCCCCAAAGTGGTCAACATACCTTTTATATTTATCAAATTGATAGTCATACAAATACCAAAAAATGGCTGCGAATTGGTACACTGCATAAACCCGATATGATCACAGATTATCCTTGTCAATATCATGTAACTCTTGATCATGCAGGAATATTAAGAATACACGCTGGTGCTGTTCCTTATTGGACATCTAATCATCAACAATGTCTCGAACAAGAAGGATGTGTTTATCGGACAGAATTGGAATTACAACCCAACGAAGTTGATAAAGAACGTGATCCATTTTGCGGTATTCATTAGCTTTAATTCCGTAGGTTGGGTTGACGCAAGGAAACCCAACATTATTAATCATTTAGTTGTTTTTTTGCTGGGTTACGCTGTGGCTTAAAAAAACCTACATTTTCTATTTTCATCCTCGTCAAATTATGCAGAATTTACATAAACTACTCAATACAGAAAACTCAGAATTAGCCAAAATATTGCGGTTTAATTTATATGGATTAGTCGCAATTTTAACCCAAGCAAATCAAGAATATCCCATTGATCCGGGAATAGGAATAAGTGAAGAACTTCTACAAGAACTTGATGAATTATTACAACATACCCGACTTATTGAAGAAGTTGAGGATCTAGGGGAATTAAAAGAATCTCCATTAATAAACGACTTAAAATTATTCAAATTAAAAGCAGCTTTTAATAACGATCCAGAATTAAATTTTTATTTAGGGACTTCTCCAATTCAGAGTCAAAATGATGGGGAAATATGGAACGAAATTCAGAGAAAATTGCTGCGAGTTCCCGAAGATCTAGCGATATTTTGGAGAGAAATTGCTTTGAAAACAGCGCAAGAATTAGGTGCAATTGTAGATCATGAAAATCTTGAAGAATTACCATTTTTCCGCGATGAAATTATTTATCCGGGGTTGAATGGTACAGTTAAAGCCAAAGGACTATGTTTATCTCAAAAGGCTTTACTAAATTCAGAAATTACCCAAAATCATCTTTCTGAAAACTTATATTCAATTGCAGGATTTTTACTTTTATATGTTAAATTTATAGAAATAGATACAGACTTACATCATGCTTTAAAAAGTGTTTTTAGCTTCGATGTAGTTTCTTTAAATTCCAAATTAGAACAACGTCATCAATATATTGACGCTTTAAAAGATCGCTTTTACCGTATCCAAAAATATAGTGAAAATATTGATATAATTGTAGAATTATGTGCCTGGATTGACATAGATGAAGCTATTAATTCTCTAGTATTTATCCCTCCTGCTGAAAGTTATTCCTGGTGGGGAAAATTACAAAAAGAATCCCGTCGTATCCTGAGAAAAGCCGCTGATAAAGCGATAAAAGCAGGTAATGAAGTGAGAATCAAACAATTATCAGGACTGTATGCTGATGTTTGTGAGTTTTCTAAAGATGACTTGCAATTAGATTGTGGTGGTACTCCGGGAGAGGTATTAACTTGTTTGCGAGTCTATGCCAAAATCAATCAACAAGAGTATCCAGGAAGGGTGATATTTCGGACTTTACGCTAGGATGACTAAACAGTTAAATAAAATTTACTTTCATTTATTAATGTATAATCCAGATATTGACCTCCTCTTTGCGCCTCTGGGTGAGCCATATTCACTTAAAATACAAAAAAAATAAAAAATAAATAAACTTTAAGCGATCGCTCCCAAGTTCCCACATCACGCTATCATCAAAAACAGTGGAAATCAACTCTCAGCATCTACCATGACGAATTTTTCAATGGGTATCAAACCCTCGCAGCGATCGCCAAAAATGATAAAGTAAATAGTATTCTCGGATAAATATTTTAATATAAGGAGAAATCAATGGAAGGTAAAAGATTTATTCATAAAATCAAATTACAAAACTTTCTTTCCTATGGAAGTGAGGGAGAAGAAATAGAACTACAACCATTAAATGTGTTAATTGGTCCCAATGGTTCTGGTAAGTCTAATTTAATAGAAGCTATTGGATTGTTACAAGCAACACCAGGCAATTTAACTGCTCCTATTCGGGAAGGAGGAGGTGTTAATGAGTGGCTTTGGAAAGGTGAAAAAGGTATTCCCACAGCGGAAATTGAAGCAATCATCAATTACCCACAAGGAATAATGCCTCTACGTTATAAGCTGGGGTTTACTATGGTTAATCAAAGACTAGATATAGTAGATGAAGTTGTAGAAAATGAACATCGAAACAATGAAGAAGCAAAAGATGTATATTTTTTCTACCGCTATCAAAATGGGCGACCTATTTTAAATGTGAGAACTATTCCTGATGGACAAGCAGGTACAGAAACAGGTAGAACTCAACGTCATTTGCGCCAAGAGGAAATTAGTCCGAATCAATCCGTTTTATCACAGAAAAAAGATTTGGATTCTTATCCAGAATTAACTTATTTAGGCAATGAATTTTCTAAAATTCGTACTTATAGAGAATGGAATTTAGGAAGATATACACCACCAAGAATGGCGCAACCTGCTGATTTACCTATTGATTTTCTAGATGAAGATGCTAGAAACTTAGGTCATGTTTTAAATAATTTAGATTATGCAGGAAAAAAACCAGAATTACTCCAGCATTTACAGAAATTTTATCATGCAGTAGAGGATATTACAGTTAGAGTAGAAAGTTCAACATTACAGGTATTTCTGCGGGAGAAAAAATTGGTTTCGGCAGTTCCAGCAACCAGGCTTTCAGACGGTACACTGCGTTATTTATGCTTATTAACTATACTATGTCATCCCAGTCCACCACCTTTAATTTGTATTGAAGAACCAGAATTAGGGTTACATCCAGATATCATGTACATCATTGCTGAGTTACTAATTCAAGCTTCTCAACGCACCCAATTAATTGTGACTACCCATTCCGATGCTTTAATTACTGGTTTAAGTCAATATCCTGAATCTGTGGTAGTTTGTGAACGTAATAATCAAGGCTCTTATCTCAAGCGTCTTCAACCTGATAGATTAAAAAAATGGTTAGAAAAATATACTCTTGGCGACCTTTGGCGTATGGGTGAAACTGGAGGAAATCCCTGGTAATGGAAATTTACATTTATATTGAGGGTGCGGGAAATGAAGATGATACTGAACTAATACCTAGACAACGCCCTGGGTTTCGTAGTGGTATCATCAGTGGAAAAGAAACAACTAGAAGTTTAAGTCCTGGTTTTTATAGTTTTTTCCAAGAACTCTATGATATTGCTGAGATAAATGATATTAAAATTAGGTTGATTATGTGCGGTTCTCGCGTTAAGGCTTATCAAAGTTTCAAATGGGGATTAGAAGATCATCCAGAAGCTTTTAATGTTTTATTAATAGATTCTGAATCTCCTGTCTCTCCTGATGATACTCCTTGGGAACATTTGAGAAATAGAAAAGAAGATCAACCTTGGATTTTAGATTCATTGAGTTTTAATGATGAACAATGTCACCTGATGGTACAAACTATGGAAGCATGGTTTGTTGCTGATATTGATGCTTTAAAAAATTTCTATGGGGAAGGATTTAGAGAAGAAAAAATTATGCATGAGATGGCAAAATGTGAAAATCTAGAACAAGTTTCCAAAGATACGTTATTTCAATGGCTAAAAGCAGCAACTCGTAACTCCAAGCAGGGTACATATACTAAACAAACTAAACGCAATCCTATTCATGCTTTAGAAATTTTAAAACGTCTTGATGCAAATAAAGTTCGTCAAGCTTCCCCCTATTGCAATCGCATTTTCACAACCATACAAGCAATAATGGATGTATCAACCAATAACCATAACTAAAAATAAACACATCAAACCTCACCCTTTCTGCGCCTCTGCGCCTCTGCGTGAGCCATATTCACTCTAAAATACAAAAAAAATAAATAAACTTTAAGCGATCGCTCCCAAGTTCCCACATCACGCTATCATCAAAAACAGTGGAAATCAACTCTCAGCATCTACCATGACGAATCCGACACCAGAACCAAATTCACCAAACACACCACTTACTGATACAAATCTGGTAGAAGACCGCAGTAAGCTGAGTAAAATGTATCAGCATTACGTAGACATGAAGGATAAATACCCTCATGCTTTGCTGTTATATAGAGTCGGTGATTTTTTTGAAACCTTTTTTCAAGACGCTGTAACCGTCTCCAGAGAATTAGAACTAGTTTTAACCAGTAAGCACGGTGGTGATGTTGGTCGCGTTGCCATGACAGGTGTACCACATCACGCTTGGGAACGCTACACAACCCAACTGGTAGAAAAAGGTTACGCTGTGGTGATTTGTGACCAGGTAGAAGACTCCGCTGATGCTATTGGTTTGGTAAAGCGAGAAGTAACGCGCATTCTCACACCTGGGACATTGTTGGAAGAGGGAATGCTAAAGGCAAGTCGTAATAACTACATAGCTGCTGTAGTAATTGCTGTCAATCATTGGGGTTTAGCCTATGCAGATATATCAACTGGGGAATTTCTCACATCTCAAGGCAGTAATTTAGAACACCTAACCCAAGAATTAATGCGGTTACAACCCGCTGAGGTGCTATTTCCCACTAATGCCCCGGATTTAGGTAGTTTACTGCGTCCAGGAGAAACTTCCCCATCCCTTCCTCAGTGTTTACCACCATCATTTTGTTACAGTTTACGTTCTCAAGTTCCCTTTTCCCAAGCAGAAGCTAGGAGTAAATTATTACAGAAATTCAAAATGCGATCGCTCGAAGGTTTGGGTTGTGAACATCTTCCCCTCGCTGTTCGCGCCGCTGGTGGTCTTATAGACTACATTGAAGATACACAAAAAGCCAATCCTGTATCTCTGCAATTATTACGCACCTATACACTCACGGATTATTTGATTGTAGACCATCAAACACGCCGTAACTTGGAAATTACTCAAACTGTCCGCGATGGCACATTTCATGGTTCTCTATTATGGGCTTTAGACAGAACTAGCACCGCTATGGGTAGCAGGGCTTTAAGGAGATGGTTGTTACAACCGCTACTGGAAATTAAAGGGATTAAATCACGCCAAGATACCATTCAGGAATTAATAGAAAATACCCCTTTACGTCAAGATATCCGGCAATTATTAAAGCAAATTTACGATTTAGAACGTTTAACAGTTAGAGCCGCTTCTGGTAGAGCAAATGCACGGGATTTAGTCGCTTTAGCTGATTCTTTCTCACGATTACCTGAATTATCTCGCTTAGTTGCCAATGCAAAATCCCCTTTCTTGAAGGCCTTGCAAAAAGTTCCTCCGGTGCTAGAAGAACTAGCAGAAAAAATACAGGCCCATATCGTAGAATCACCACCTATACATCTCAAAGAAGGTGGTTTAATTCGCGCAGGTATTAATACGCTTTTGGACGAAAGAAAGGCTACTGTAGAAAGTGATCAACAATGGATTGCCAATTTAGAAGTTGACGAAAGAGCCAGAACAGGAATACCCACATTAAAGGTAGGATTTAATAAAACTTTTGGCTATTATATCAGTATTTCCCGCAGTAAATCTGACCAAGTTCCCGATAATTACATCCGCAAACAAACGCTGACAAATGAGGAACGTTACATTACTCCCGATTTGAAAGAACGAGAAGCACGCATTCTCACAGCGCGAGATGATTTGAATCAACTGGAATATCAGATTTTTAACGCCTTACGAGATGAAGTGGGTAATCAAGCCGAAATTATTCGCAACGTTTCCCGCGCAGTGGCCGCCGCTGATGTATTATCTGGTTTGGCACAATTGGCTGCACATCAGGGTTATTGTCGCCCGGAAATGCTGACAGGTAGAGAGATTGAGGTGATTGATGGTCGTCACCCGGTGGTGGAACAGTCTTTACCTTCTGGGTTTTTTGTCCCTAATTCTACTCGGTTAGGGGATAAGGAAACGAACTACAGAGCCACGGAGGATACGGAGGGTTTGTCTTTATATCCTGATTTGGTGATTTTGACAGGTCCCAATGCAAGTGGGAAAAGTTGTTATTTGCGTCAAGTTGGGTTAATTCAATTAATGGCGCAGGTGGGGAGTTTTGTCCCGGCTCGTTCTGCTAGATTGGGAATATGCGATCGCATTTTTACCCGTGTTGGTGCGGTGGATGATTTGGCTACCGGTCAATCTACTTTTATGGTGGAAATGAATGAAACTGCTAATATCCTCAATCATGCAACTTTGAAATCTTTGGTTTTGTTAGATGAAATTGGTCGCGGCACAGCAACTTTTGACGGGTTATCAATCGCTTGGGCTGTGGCTGAATATTTGGCTGTTGATATTAAATCCCGGACGATTTTTGCTACTCATTATCATGAGTTGAATGAATTGGCTACTATTATTTCTAATGTCGCCAATTATCAAGTTACGGTTAAGGAGTTACCAGACCAAATTATCTTTTTACATCAAGTTCAACCCGGTGGCGCTGATAAGTCTTATGGTATTGAAGCCGGAAGATTAGCCGGTTTACCCCCGGTAGTGATTCAACGCGCAAAACAGGTAATGACACAAATCGAAAAACACAGTAAAATAGCGATGGGGTTGCAAAATTTAGAGTAGTTATTTGTTATCAGGTAAAAACTCTCAACAATAGCAGTTTTATAGTTTTGTAGGTTGGGTTGAGGAACGTTCACGAAGTGTGGCGAAGCCATAACCCAACACTTACAGCATATTACCCTAATGGTGAGGTAAAATTTTTGCGGGCAAGAAGCCCGCACCACAGGATTTTTATCATGAATATCTGTACCTCATCAGATCGGAAACTGCTGTAATTCTTGGGTCAAGGCTCTAGGCATCTTCTGGTTCAAATTGTGCTACAGTTACAGCATTAAACGCAAAAGATAACACCAGAGGAATCGGACATTTAAACCAAAAAGTATAAATCACTGCTAAAATTGTGGTGGATATAGCAGCACAAGCCCAGTACATTTCTTGATTAGTGAAGCCATTTTCCTCTTTAATTATTCTTAACACATTCATTGGTATTGGTTCTGGCATCACCCCCCCCGGAGGAAACGCCCAATAATTCCCACGTCTCTCCATAAATAAATCTGTCCAGCCATTTTCTAAGCACCACGCTTCAATCCATTGAATAGAGTAACGATCCATCATAAAAATACCAATTTCACCTTGTGAATATGTGTCTTAGGTCAATTTCAATAACTCGAAAATTTGCATAAAACTAAATACCAACTCACCGCTGCGGTTAATTATTCTTTAAACCTGATTCTATGCAGCTTCATCTTGATTTGGTATTAGTCAGATAACTGTTAGCAATAACATTAAATTTAAGTCCATCATTCTACATATCTATTAAACATTATGTACATATTGGCAACTTCGCTCCTACAGCTATGACCATGATTAACAGACTAACACTTGTTCGACCTGTGATAATTGAAAAGATAATAAACTTTACTTATCATCGAACTTTATGAACAATTGTAAATACTCAAGTCCTAATCGCCTAATTATCCAATCTTCACCAATTTAGAGAATATAGTAATCGCTCAAAAATTTATGACAAAATATTAAGCCCTGCCCAAAATTCACCCAATTAGCCATTACCAATTACCCAGGAGCAGATTAAACTAGATCATAGTAACTTGGACTGATAAAATATGTTTTGGCAAAAATGCTTAGGATTGATTTTGGTACTTATGATTTGGTGCTTTTCACAGCCCGCATTAGCAGACTGGACTCATCCTCTGTCTTTTAGTAATGCAGAATTGTCAAGACAAGACTTTTCTAGACAAAGTTTACAAGCAGCGGAATTTTCTAACGCTAACTTGGAAATGGCTAACTTTACGATCGCTGACTTGCGAGGAGCAGTTTTAAGTGCTTCAGTAATGACAAAAGCAAATTTACATGGGGCAGATTTGACAAATGCCATGGTTGATGGGGTAAAATTAATAGGTGCTGATTTAACTGATGCTGTTTTAAAGGAAACTCTTTTACTCCGTACTATATTTACGGATGTTAACATCACAGGTGCGGATTTTACAGACGCAATTCTAGATAAAGCGCAAATTAAAGAGCTATGTCAAAAAGCCAGTGGTGTAAATTCCCAGACTGGTGTAGAAACTCGTGATTCCTTAGGATGTCAATGAAACTTGGTATAATCGGTGGTGGACAACTGGCTTGGATGATGGGAGATGCAGCAAATAAGCTGGGAGTAGAATTAATAGTCCAAACTCCTAGTCAAAATGATCCAGCTGTATCCATTGCCCAAGATAGCATTTTGGCCGCAGTTGATGAAGCCGCCGCCACAGAAATTTTAGCTACAAAGTGTGATATTATTACCTTTGAAAATGAGTTTGTTAACCTCACCGCTTTATCACTTTTAGAAAAAAATGGTGTTTGCTTTCGCCCTAATTTAGCAGCTTTAGCACCTTTATTAGATAAATATGAGCAACGTTGCTATTTACAAGATTTAGGTTTACCAGTTCCCCAGTTTTTTGCCTTGTCAAGGGAAAAAGAGGTAGAATCACAAGTAGAAAACTTGGGTTTTCCCCTGGTTCTCAAAACCCGCAGACATGGATATGATGGTCAAGGAACTTTTATCATTCCCGATTTTGTAACTTTATCAAAAATAATTAATCACAGCAACGCCCAGTTTTTGGTTGAAGAATTTATACCTTTTACAAAAGAACTGGCTATCATTGCAGCACGTTCTGTAAATGGGGAAATTGTCATCTATCCAACGGTAGAGACTCTCCAAAAAGAACAGGTTTGTAGATGGGTAATTGCACCTGCTACAATTACTAAAGAACAAAATTTACAAATTGAAGCGATCGCCCATAAACTATTAAATAGCCTGGAATATGTAGGAGTTTTCGGTATAGAACTATTTCTCACCGCTGAGGGGAAAATCCTAGTCAATGAAATAGCACCACGCACCCACAACTCTGGACATTTTTCCCTTGACGCTTGTGAAACCTCTCAATTTGAACAACACCTCAGAGCCGTGTGTGGTTTACAACTAACCAATACTACATTAAATTGTGCTAGTGCTGTGATGGTTAACTTACTAGGATATGAAACCAGCCATTGCGACTACCAAAAACAACGTCAACAACTAGCAGAGATTCCCCAAGCTACCGTTCACTGGTACGGTAAAACAGAAGCTCGTCCGGGACGTAAACTAGGACATATCACCGTTTTATTAGCGCGAAACAATCGCAGTGCAATCAACGACATTATACACAAAATTGAATCCATCTGGTATCCGATCCAAAAAAGCTAACTAATGCTAACAAAAGTCGGCTTTTTCTTCCTGCTTCACCCTAGTAGTGTCGGCACTATCTAATCCACAGGCTAACTTTGTCAAAATTTTCTAGAATAAACACACAAACTATTTTTCAAGGCTATAATAAGTTAGTTCCACTACGACGATTGGTGACTGCCATCAAGTTTTTTGATCTATGTCTTTAACAACAAGGGAGCTAAATACTTCTCATGGCAGTATACCGGGCTTGTACCCGGAAACTTTAAATGAGAAACCTCGGTTCCCACCTGGTTTAACCAGGTCATAAACTTAGGTAAAACGGCGTTGTGGTGAACTACAAAATTTTAGCCCCCCAGTTGAAAAAACCGGGGAGCTTTTTCATTTTTCATAATTACTCCCTACTCTCTTCCAGAAAGTAAGGATGTAAAAAAATTACCATTTTTTTAGTCTAAAAAGAACTGATCACAAAAAAAAGCCCCGTATAAATTCTTTATATTGACAACTAATAGAACCTGACTATGCCATTAGGTAGAGAATTACCACAGTTGCTGAAGCAGCGCTTGTTTTATAAAGGGCGCAAATTTAACTTTGAAGTTAATCGTTTGCGTTTACCCAACAAATCAGAAGGGGAATGGGAATGTATTCGTCATCCCGGCGGCGCTTTGGCTATACCTATGACCGCAGATGGTAAGCTTGTACTTGTGCGTCAATATCGCTTTGCAGTCCAGGGAAGATTGTTAGAGTTTCCTGCTGGTACTGTAGAACCCAATGAAAGTCCTTTAGAGACTGTGAAACGGGAAATTGAAGAAGAAACCGGCTATCATGCTCGTCAGTGGGATAAACTAGGGGAGTTTTTTCTTGCTCCTGGTTATTCCGATGAAGTCATCTATGCTTTTATCGCTAGAGATTTACAAAAGCTGGAAATACCACCAGCAAAAGATGAAGATGAAGATATCGAAACGGTATTACTCACTCCTCAAGAATTAGAAACAGCCATTTTGACAGGAGAATTTGTAGATGCTAAATCTATTGCCAGTTTTTTCTTGTTGCGTTCATTTTTAGCTTCTGAGATCACAATCCAATAGAATCGGGAATTTTGAAGTCTTAACTTAATTTTACAGCGGATTTTATCTGATAGCCCGCGTGGTGTAGTCATCCAAGGTACACTTTTAGCGGGCAAGATGCCCGCACCACAAGATTTTTATCATTAATATCTGCAAGTTATAATATTGGAAACTGCTGTAAATTTCTCAAAAATTGACTTAATATCTTGAATAACTGCCAACATAATCACGGACTCGATAATCTATATATTGAGTCAAGATTTTTTTGGTGGGTGCAAATTCTCTTAATTGGCCAATATGATTTTCATTATATTCAAACAGGGCTGTAAAATCTGCAAGTCGAGAGACTTGCTGCATATTGTGAGAGATAAATATAATTGTCAGTTCAGAACGCAAACACTCAATTAGTTCTTGAATTTTCATGGTGTTCATGGTATCAAGTCCACAACAAAGTTCATCCATGAGCATAACTTGGGGTTTGACGGCTAAAGCGCGAGCAATACAAAGACGCTGTTGTTGTCCACAACCTAGTTCTAAAGCAGATTTATGCAGCTTATTTTTGACCTCTTCCCAAATATCAGCAGCTTTTAGAGCTAACTCAACAATATCATCTAATTCTGATTTTGGTCGCCATCCTGTTAATTTTACACCATAAGCAATATTATCATAAATGCTAATAGGGAAGAGATTAGGTGTAGAGTAGATTGTACTAATTTGACGACGCAGACGATTAACATTAATTCGTCGTTCATAAATATTTTGTCCAAAAAATTCTATTCTTCCTTCCGTTTTAACTTCTCCCTCTAAGTCACTCATGCGATTAAGAGATTTTAAAAAGGTAGACTTACCACAACCACTAGGTCCAATAATGGCAATGATTTTATTTTGCGGAATATCCATGGATACATTGTCAAGAATTTTTTTCTTGTCGTAGTAAAAACTAAAGTTTTTGACACTAATGGCAGGAATTATTTTACTCATGTGCATGAAAAAAGGAATCAGTAGTCGAGAGTTACCGAGTCAGAATACTTGTAAAACTTTATATTTGATTATAACCTAAGTTGTATTCTTTATTTATCGGCTATATCATCAGTACCACGCTTAAATTAATCCAATAAAGGCAAACTTATCATGTTACAACGTTTTATTTTAATCATTACTACTGTTATTTTCTGGCATTTGTCTATTTTTGGCACCCTAGCAAAGGATAAAAAATTTGAAAATTTGGATAAATTTCCTCCCAGTCCTTTGGAAATAACTACTCCAGACCCACTATTACCAAATTTAGCAAATAAACGGGAATTAACACCAGTAGAATTACAAAAATTAAAGACGGATTTAGATGAGTTAAATCAAGAAGCACAGAAGATATTACAAGGAGAAGATAATAAGAAAGCTTTTGAGATGTGGAACCGTGAATTAAGATTAAGACGGTTTTTAGGTCCATTGGCTGAAGTGGAAGCTTTATCACGGGTAGGAGAAATTTCTGTCAATGAAAATGAACGGGAAGAGGTGCAATATATTAGTCAGCGATTGCAAGTGATTCAAAGCGATATGCTCAAACAAAAAAGCACTGATTTACAATTATGGAAATCCCTAGCTAATGCTTATCAAAAACTTCGTCTTTATAAATTAGCAATATCAGCTTATGAACAAATTCTGATTTTAGGAAAACAGCAACAAGATTCATTTGCAGAAATAGAAACTTTAAAGAATATTGGCGAATTACATTTAAGTTGGTTTGATTATAATCAAGCTGCTAATGTTTACCAAAAGTTGTTAAATTTGGCAATTAATCAAGGTAATAAAACTAATGAATTAGCATATTTACAACAGTTAGCTTATATCTACACTCAAGGAAAACAACACCAACCAGCAATAGATATATTGAATAAATTAGTGGAAATTTCCACTAATGAACAGAATTTGACTCAAATTCCAACTTTGAAATTAGCCATAGCTGCAAATTATGAATTTTTAGCTAAAGAAAACCCGAATTTCAGACAACAGGCTTTTGATAATTATCAAGAAGCTTATACTATTGCATGGAAATTAGAACAGTACGCTAGGGCTGGAGAAGCATTAAATAAATTAATTGCTCTTTACCGTTCCCAAAAACAAATCACCGCAGCTTTAGAAACTAGCAAAATTCTTATTGAAACAGAAACATTAGCTAACAATTTTTATGGTTTAATGTCGGCTTATGATCAAATTGGTAATTTGTATTTAGAACAGCGAGAATACGCAAAAGCATTAACAGCATTTGAGAAAGGATTAGAAATAGCCCAAGAGCTTAAATACCAAGAATCATACTTTACTAAACAAATTGAAAAGTTAAAAACTCAGATAAAAATCTCAAGGATATCAGGATAAATAAAAAAGTCCGCTCACGCGGACTCTGGACATTGGATAAGGTTAAGTTGTCACCAAGAGAGCCTACAAGATGTTAGACTTATTTATATTTTTACTAATTAATTTTAGATAATCAAGTGGTTTGATCTAAGAGTTAGGACATAATTACTGTATTTATGTCTGAAAAAAATGTATTTATTAATGATGATTATTATAGGTAAATAGCTCTCAAGGCTTAATTCATAATCAAAAATTGAAGAAATTGTGGACATAATGCGGACATAATGCGGACATAATTAAGAGAGTTTTGTCTGAGATTTTTTCAAGCATATTTTAGGTCTATTGGGTGCTGTAATAACAGGTTATAAACCAGTTTTTAAATGGTTGGATTCATCAAATTAAGAACAATTGTCACTTCAAATATCCGTACTTAAACTCTGGGCGTAAATCACCTCAATATTACTACCAAACTCCAACTTATCCAAGGACTCTGTAAAAAATACAAACCCCTTGTACGCTGTCACATACTTATATATTTTTGTGAAATAACCTTCATTTGTGACAATTACAAGCGGCTCTTCACCTTTGGCAAGAATATTCAAAAAAGTATCTAGTTTTATACATATACCCGTTCCTCGATAGGTGAAAATACTCCCACCAATGGCAGCAGGTTGAGCAGCCGCGTCACCACTGTAATAGCTCATTTAGTGCTAACTTTGACATAATATTATTGACCTGCTAATTTTAAACTTTTGTCTCCATGACGTGCTGTGTAGTTTGTAACGTTTGGGGTAAACTCCAATCTGGACGTAGTTTAGCCGCTTGACGTAAATAAATATGGTGAATTGGCTGAGAAACTGGTAAATTGGCGTGAATGAGAAAGCGAATACAACGCGGTAAACTTCCCTCCACGTGCATTTGTTGCACATCTAACATGACTACATTATCCCACAAAGGCCGACTGCGAGCGATCGCTGCTGGGAAAATAGCATCTAAATCCTTGGTCACGGAAAAAGTCACACTAATCATATCCTCCGGTTGCAATTTATTTCTTTGTTCTAATTCATCTAATAATTCTGTCACTGAGTCTCTAATTGCTTCGATGCTGTTTTCTGCAACAGTTGTTGCACCACGAATTGCTCGCATTTGCCATTTCACTACCAAAATCCTCCTTATTTGTCAGTTGTCAGTTGTCAATTGACCACTGACTATTAAATTGACTATGGGCGGTATAACCACATGGGTAAACCACTTGTAGACATTTCAAATTCTAACCAATCAATTCCCGCACCAATAACCGATTTAGCTTGACTGTTTCCCGATAATACACGACTCAATAATGGTTTTCGCTCCTCTAGCGTATAGCAAAGAGTTTTTTCCGGATCAAGTCCTATTAATTCCGCTGTCCAACGTCTTGCATCTTCTTCTGTCCCTAAACGGTCTACCACACCCAATTCTAAGGCCTGCTGTCCGGTGAAAATTCGACCGTCAGCAAAGCTTTTAACTTTTTCTACAGACAGTGAACGCGCCTCTGCTACCGTTTCTACAAATTGTTGATAGCTATAATCAATCAATTCTTGCAAAATAGTTTGCTCCGGTTCTGTTAGTTCCCGATCAAAAGCTAATATATCTTTATATGGTCCTGATTTAATCACTTTAAAGGAAACACCAATTTTTTCCAGTAACACCTCCAGGTTATTACCCCGCAAAATCACGCCAATACTCCCTGTAATCGTCCCTGGGTTCGCCATAATATGTTCTGCACCCATACCAATATAAACACCACCAGAGGCGGAAATGTTGCCAAAACTGGCGACAATTTTGGTTTTTTTACTCAATCTCTTCAAAGCACTATAGATTTCTTGAGAGTCCCCTACTGTACCCCCAGGACTATCAATGCGTAGGAGTAAGGCCGGAAATTTACTTTCTTCTACAGTTTTTAATGCTTCTAGTACGTGTCTACGGGTTGTACCAGCGATCGCACCGCTAACTTCAATCCGTGCAATTTGTTTCCGAAAGTTGGGCTTAAATGGCCAAATCATGAGCAATCAAATAAGTTTCTAATTTTCTGAATATCTTTAATATAGAACCAAAAAGCCTTAACCTCACGGGCTTGACTTACTCAAACAATCGAAAACCAGGAGGCAAAACTAACAATAAATATTCTTTTTACAAATATTCTTTTTACCGATACTTTTTTGCTAACTAATGCTAACAAATACATAAGTTGAGATTGTCTCTCAACCAAGGCGTATCAACCAATACACGAAGATAAATTCCTCGCGCACCATTCAAATCTCGGTTCATAGTTCTATTATCCATCCGAGATTTGATGATTTTAGATCCTTCTAGATTACTGATAATTTCGCCAGTCCAACTTACTGTTTTTGAAGTATATGCTTCATTAACATCAATTACTATTTTGTTGAACTCATTAGCTTTATGCTTAATGAATTGCTTGAATTTGTAATGACTTAAAGTCAGCATCTGTCGAACTGATTTAGACCTGATTCTTCTTTTGGCTTTTTTGGACATAATAGATGTCTCAAAAGTAGGAAGTAAAATCACATCGAAATTATTAACTAAAAATCTAGCTGTTTTTTTGTGCAACTCATCTACCAGATATTTGATTTTTCCCCGTAGTCGAGTTGCTGCATTCTTTAATCTTTTCTTCTGTTGGCTCTTTGCTTTGGATATTTTACTAATTAATTTATCCAATTTAAAACAAAGTTTTTGAATTTTCAGGTTAGCATTTTCTCCCAACCATCCAAAACAATATCATACAATCTTTGTCCTGCCGGGTTTTTAATGCTTTTGATTTTCCCTTCATCTGCATATCGCCTCAAGGTGTTTGGATGCAATCCCAGAAATTCGACCGCTTTTGGGAGTGGTATGTATGCCATCAAAGAAGTATAGCATAAGTTGGGGAAAGTTAGCAAATAATTAACTAGTTAACTAGTTAACTAGTTCTGATAAAAGTCGCCAAATAAACCACTCTGGAAAAGCTTAAGGAAATTTTTAGATTTTGTGTGTAGTTTTATTTGGTATCGTAAAGGTACGAAAAGCAAAGTTTAACGAAAATTTGCTAATTGTCAATATTATTGACATTAAAAATACCAGTTCTCAGCACAAGGCTAATAACTTTTAACAAAAATAGAAATATTTAGCCACATTTCACCAGTCATATTACTGATTTTGTGATTGTGTCATTTTTAGACTTAACTCAATGCTGTCTTGAGTTTTAAGAGTCAGTACGGAGAATTTGAGAACGATAATAAACGTAAGTATCAAACAACGCTCCGACAAAACCACAAGTTAAACTAATTATCAATAGACCGTTGAGGGAACTACCACTACCAAAAGTATCCAGAAAATGTATTACTTGTACTGAGATATCGGTAATCATCCCCTGTAGACCAGGAATGTAACTAAAAACTGATAAAACCAAAAGTATACCACCAAATAGGAATATGGGGGCAATAAAACTAAAAATGGTGGTTAAGACCAGGGAACGGAAAAAGTTCATTGTCAGACCAGGTTAGTGTGTAACTGGAGTCAGCGGCGAAAATTGGCTTTGTGTAATGGTAATAGCCGCATGAATTATGTTTCACGCAGAATCGCAAACAGCAAAGCCCCAAAGTTGGAGATTGCAAATTTTTCAATTTCGTACTCCAATTGAGCAATGCCCACAATTTTATCCGCTACTTTCTACAATACTGGCGATCGCTCTTAAATCTTCATTTCGTCAAGAATCTTAAGTTTTCATTAAATTACACGGGTAATAGTTATCCCAAGTGCATTGGCTATTTTTTGATGTTGAAAATCTGTAAAACCCTGAAATCACAAGGAAATACATCTCAGTGTGCAGTTGACTAGAAGTAAAAACGCTGTAAAAACCTGCTTAATTTTATGAGAAAAGCTGTAAACTAAGTTAATAATCTCATGACTTACGTACTACAAGTTACCTGAAACCAAAACCAAAACCAAAACCAAAACCAGTTTCAAACCCTTGTAGAGACGTTCCATGGAACATCTCTACTATGCTGCGATTAATTTAGAAAAAGAAGCGGTCAGGTTGACCGTGTTAGCCTGTGGACTAGATAGTGCCGACACTTCTAGAATGAAGCAGGAAGAAAAAACTGACTATTGTTAGCATTAGTTAGCTTTTTTGTACCGGTGCGTGATTGATGAAATCCGTAACGCACAGAATCCTTGACAATGCTGCGTTACACTATATCAGGATTTACTATTTTAGATATATATGGCTAAATCCAGTTTAGAATCATGGAGTCAGCGATTGCTGGCCGCGATTTTTTTAGGTGGACAAGTCTTGGTTCACCTCCTCCGAGGCAAAATTCACCGTCGCAATACCTTAGAACAATTAGCAATAGTTGGGCCAGACTCTTTCTTTATTGCCTTATTAACAGCTATATTTGTGGGTGCTGTATTTACAATTCAAGTAGCAAGGGAGTTTATTAATTTTGGCGCGGGAAACCTCGTTGGTGGCGTTTTAGCGGTAGCATTGACTAGGGAACTGACTCCGGTATTAACAGCAGTAATTTTAGCAGGACGAGTGGGTTCGGCTTTTGCGGCTGAGATTGGAACTATGAAAGTTACAGAACAAATAGACGCGCTGTTAATGTTAAAAACAGATCCTATTGATTATCTCGTCATTCCCCGTCTTTTGGCTTGCTTCATTATGCTGCCTATTTTAACTTTACTATCCTTGGTGACAGGAATGTCTGGAGGTTTGTTAATAGCTACCCGTATTTACAACCTTTCAGATACGGTATTCCTAGACTCAGCCCGTGACTTTCTCGATATGTGGGATATTGGCAATGCTATGATTAAAGCCTCTTGTTTTGGGGTCTTAATTGCTGTTATCGGCTGTAGTTGGGGTCTAACAACCACCGGAGGCGCTAAAGGTGTGGGACAATCAACTACAACTGCTGTTGTCACTGCTTTATTAGTTATATTTATTAGTAACTTCTTTCTCTCTTGGATTATGTTTCAGGGTTCAGCATAATTTGCAGGGAGCAGGGTTAACGTCAATAAGGAGAACAGATTTTGACCAGTTCATTCACGCCTAACGCCACTTCAACGGTAGAATTACAACCAAGTTACAATATTCCTCTTGTCTTGGTCATTGTTGCTATTCCTATGCTGTTAATACAACCCTGGATAGGGGCTATATTAACGCTATTGGGTTTGTTTTTGATGTTGCAAGCTGTAACACTCAAGTTTAAATTTACTGCTACTGATTTCGATCTGTATAGAGGAGAAAAGTTAATTCGTCGTTTTCCTTACCAAGAATGGCAAAATTGGCGGATATTTTGGCATCCTGTGCCTATTTTGTTATATTTTAAGGAAATTAATAGTATTCACTTTTTACCAATTTTATTTGACCCTAAAACCTTAAAATCTTGCTTGGAACAACGTTGTCCACGAATTGATTAATCTAATCAATTTAATTATATTTTAATTATATTAATTTTTTTTCGCGCCAAGGCGCAAAGGAGCAAAGACACAAAGGTAATACTTTTTTGACGGAATTATATGTTTCCATTTGCCAAGACTGAAAATTTAGATTATTATTTATTTTATGAACTTAGAGGAATCCCAAACTCCAGAGCCAATAGACGAGTGGTTGGAACAAATACCAGTTCAACCTCCTGGAAATGAACCACCAGAAACCCTACTGGCTGATTTAGAATTAGAAGCTCAAGTATCAACACAGGAAATTGTTTTTAATTCAGATACTATTGACTCAACAACATTAACAGCGGAAAACTTAAATTTATTAAATACACAAGCGGCGGCACAAGTAAACCAATTGCAGCAAGTTAAATCGGACTTAAAAGCAGAAATTGGTCAATTGGAAGTTACATATAAAACTCTTCAGACGCAAATAAGTGTAACTCAAACCGCACTTTCCCAGGTTGTCCAAGAATCTTTATCACAGTTGGAACAACGCAAACAAGTTTTACAGATTTCTGTAGAACAATTAGAACGTCGTCAAGAACGAATTCGCAAGGAAATGCGGACTAGTTTTGCTGGTACATCTCAAGATATAGCAATTCGGGTACAGGGTTTTAAGGACTATCTTACAGGTAGTTTACAAGATTTGGCGGCAGCAGCGGAACAAATGCAGCTTTTGCCACCTGTGAAGGAACGGGAAAAGCCGGCACCCAAGGAAGTAAAATCTATGAAGGAACAGTTAGAAGTTCCACAACTGGGACAACAGCAGTTTCAGGATAGTACGAAAAAAATCCGCCGCTTACTTGACCAATATCGCAACCAACCAGACTATTATGGACCACCTTGGCAGTTACGCCGCACTTTTGAACCAATTCACGCGGAAAAACTGTCAAATTGGCTGTTTACCCTGGGGGGACGGGGTGCTTTGCGGACAATGGGTAGCCGCTTACAAAATATTTTAATTGCTTCTTCGGCAATTTCCATATTACATGAACTATATGGCGATCGCTTACGAACTTTGATTTTAGCTAATACACCGGAACGCTTAGGCGAATGGCGAAGGGGTTTACAAGATTGTTTGGGTATTGGTCGTTCTGATTTTGGACCGGATAGAGGTGTGGTATTATTTGAAGCACCGAATGCCTTAGCTCAGAAAGCTGATAGATTAGTTAAAGCCAATGAAATGCCTTTAATTATTATTGATGATTCTGAGGAACAAATTAGTTTAGGTCTGCTACAATTTCCTTTGTGGTTGGCTTTTGCTCCTGACCCGAAAACTATGAAAAATAGGGATCTTGATGATGATTTTTAGTTAGTTGTCATTGGTCAGTTGTTAGTGGTCAGTTGTTAGTTGTTATTTTATGTTTATGTGGTTAACTTTGTGTGGTGTAGTGGTTTTATTAGCTTACTTATTTGGTTCTTTTCCAACTGGATATCTAGCGGGTAAGCTATTAAAAGGTATTGATATTCGAGAAGTTGGTTCTGGTTCAACTGGTGCAACTAATGTTTTACGCACTTTGGGTAAAGGTCCAGGGGCATTTGTCTTATTAATTGATGCTTTGAAGGGAGTATTAGCAATAAATCTAGTTTACGCTTTATTTAATATTGCTTCTGTTCGTAATTTAATACCAATACCACCAACTATAAATATCGAAATTTGGCAACCTTACTTAGTCACTTTGGCTGGGTTAGCTGCCCTTTTAGGACATAGTAAATCAGTCTTTCTCGGCTTTACGGGTGGTAAATCTGTGGCTACTGGTGTGGGAATTTTATTAGCGATAAATTGGCAAGTAGGATTATCAACATTGGGAGTTTTTGCTGTCGTCATTGCTATTTCTAGAATTGTTTCTTTAAGTTCTATTTCTGGGGCTGTGGCTGTTTCTATTTTTATGGTAATTTTTCATCAACCTTTAGCCTACATTATTCTCGGTCTTGCTGGAGGTTTATATATAATTATCCGTCATCGCAGTAATATTGAGCGATTAATTGCGGGTACAGAACCGAAAATTGGACAGAAAGTAGAAACACAAACTCAACAAACTAGTTAGAGTCTGCTGAAAAAGTTGTCATGGTTTTGCAATCCTCAATTACCATAACATTTCCAAAAGAGACATTTTTATAGTGTTTATAGTAACCACTCCAAAATTGCCAGAACGTATTTCCGTATTTAGGGTGATCACCTCCATCACAAGGATAAACATCACAGGGATAAATGAGGTGTCCTTTATCAATAAAACAGGCTTCAGCTATAAACAAGTTGTTCTTGTTTGTGTTTTTTTGTCCCCAACTACGAAATACACTCCAACCATGATGATTAACTAGAGGACTACTGTTATGCCAAATATAGTGTCTGTAGGTTGTTCCTGCGATAATTCCCCAAGCGTTGGGATCTAGATCCATGTCTTTAGCCATTTGTCGAACAATAGCAGGATCCATGTAATTATCTTTACAGGTTTGGTCGAGGGATTGGTAAGCAGTATTTAGTATTTGCTGTATCTCTTCGTCGTTCATATCCCGAATCAAAGCCTCAATGATGTCCCTTTCGATGCCAAAAACATTGGATACTACATCAGCTAGATCATCAATTTTTGGTTCAGGTACGGTGAACAATATTCCTAAATCTAAATTTAGCTTTAGCCCGTCTTTGATTATATCCCACCAGTCATGAAAGTTTCTCACCCATTTACCGGGTCTAAATACTCCTTCAAGGCTACCTGTGGGAGAATAGGGTAAATTATATTCCCAACAACCAGGACGGCCATCATGCCAGGGATCTTTTGTACCACAGTCATGATGCACTCGCACGTGCAGATTATGTTCGTTAAAGTTATGAAAATGGAATTGCCATTCAAATTGGTCAGCCATAATTTTAGTTGTCTTTGTGATAAAAAAATCTATGACTTACGTTACGCACTACCCAAATTAACCATCATCTGTATCAACTATAAGTAGGTGAACGGAAAAAAACCGACATAAGTAACGAAAAGTCAAGTTGCCCAAAACCTCTTCCCTGCTCCCTGTTCTCAGTTAAGAGTTCCCTTGTCATAACGACAATTTTTAACGCCAACCTACTTAAATAGTCCTTATATTATTAGTCCAATTCTGCACAGTATGTGTGTATTTAACAAAGTTAAGTCAAGTTCATCAAGAATAATTCTGGAAATCATGCTATGAACTGGTTGTAGCCATTTGTGAAAAAAAAATTAACTTGGCATAAATGTCATTAACTTCCTTAAATTCGTAATTTTTTGCAAGTGCCATGAAAATCCACCAAAATATGCTTACTTATGTACATACTAGCTTGGGTGAGAATAGAATAATTGATACTTTTACTAAAGAAGGTATTAATCATCGTCATAGGATATGGATTAGTTTTTTTGTCAATGCGTAACTCCTAAAATCTATTGTTTGCTAAGTATCTAGAAGTATATAGTTATGTACTTTCAATGAATATTCCAAAATTCCCACTTTTTCGTAGGTAAAAAAACGCTATTATTGGTGGAATAATTAGATTTATCTGCTCGATACTCACTCAAACTACAGCTCACGTTAAATTACTCGGCTTTAATCCCCTAATCTATGCCTTGCTATCAGTCTTGCTATAAGTCTGGCTATAAATATTTCTTAAAATATTTCCTCATCAGTAGGACTTACGCAAGTGTCACACCAAAAATCTATTGCCGGGTACATCAGATACAGCAAGTTGAGCTTGAGTGAAGTACACTTTGTGCAGGCAAGATGCCCGCACCACAAGAGTTTTATTGTTAATATCTGTACTTCATAAGATCGGGAACTGCTGTATCAACAAATAGATCCCCGACATCTTCAATAAGTTGGGGATCTGAGGATGATTTTTACTAAAATTGAAAAACCAAGATCTCGCTTTTTGTATTAGCCAGATCTTGGGTTTTTGGTGACAATGGTTTTAAAGTCATTTGTGGCGCGTTTTGTTGTAAAACCACAGCTTGATAAGCTACGACTCCAGTATGTTCACTATCGAGACAACGAGCCGCTGTTCGAGATAAATCTAGGCTTCTGGGTGCAATGTAGGGGCCACGGTCATTAACACGCACAATTACGGATTTATTATTTTCTAAGTTTGTGACTTTTAAGTATGTATTAAAAGGTAGGGTACGATGGGCAACTGTGAAATCATCTTGATTATATATTTCACCATTTGCTGTTAAGCGACCATGAAAATAGCCGCCATACCAAGAAGCTAATCCAGAAAGTTTTGTGGTTGAAGACTCTAATCCATACATTGCCATTTGTCCTTGTATTAGCGTCAAGGGTTCGGTATGCAGGGCTATGCGGAGATTGTTAGTCCATTCCAGGGCTAATATGTCACCACTGCGACCAAGTTGAGCGGACAGTTTTCGTTCAATTGCAAATAGTAAGCGAGTACCTACCATGAGGGACGGAGTTTTATCCACTAAACCGGGTTGTATTTCTGTAGGTTCTACTTTTGGTGATTTCACTAATTGCTGTAAGCGGTTTTGTAAAGCATTAGCTGTAATGCGATCAGGGAGTCTAGCAACAAAGTTGTTATTAACCCATACTTCATAATTGGATACACTACGCTTGACAATTAATACTGGTGCATAATCGTAACTGCCATTTTGCTCTACTGGATTGTTAATGACATTAAAGAAGCTTTGGAGCGATCGCACAAGGGTAGGAGGTGAAAAATCGAGTTTGGGAACACTAAACTGGGTGAATTTAACTAGTACAGAGTTAGTAATATTTTTCCAGGGAGTTTGTGCAGCTATATTTTCTGGCACAGGGGAACAAAATTTTGTTTCTTTGGCCTTGAATGTTGTCAAATCTGGGATAGTGGCGGTATCTCGATGTGATGATAATTGTTTATTTATCCAATCAAAAGTGAAGCGAGTTTTGGATATGAAGATTTTTTGCCAAGCATTTTTATGTTGTTGAGCATTTGTCAAAAATTGATCCTGATCCTTGACTAAATTAGCTGTAAATTGTGTTGGGGATGCCAACCCCATGGGTAAAGCTGTCAACATGACGGTACCACCCGTAAAGGATGTTAACCATAGTATTCCGTTTGATATCATAGTTTAGTTATTGTGAAATTAGATGCCAAATTTATGGGTAAATATGCCCAGATTAAACTAGGACTTACGCAAGTGTCACACCAAAAATCTATTGTAGGGTGCATCAGATATCAATAATCCGTTTATTTACCAGATTTTTGCCCTTTGATACACTTTACCAATGTGCTAGTTGTGTAAGTTCTGGTATTGTTTACTCAGCAATAACAACTATATAGTTATTTATTGTTAATGAATATTCCAAAATTCCCACTTTTTTGTATGTAAAAAAAACGCTATTACTGGTGGTATAATTAAATTTATCTGCTTGATACTCACTCAAACTACATTTCACGTTAAATTACTCAGCGTTAATCCCTTAATCTATGTCTGAAGAAAATTCCCATGGCAATTCTGTGGTAGTGACTCACCAGTTTAATGACCCAGATAGGTTTGCACAAGCCATAAAACCTCTGAATATCAAAGAAGGTAATCAATTAAGCCCAGGGGGCTTTCTAGGAACTATTAATTTTACGGAGTTTGGAGATTTGAAGTTTACTCACGTATATCAAAATCAAGTTGCTAAAGCCACTGGCATGAAATCTACTGATGATATCTCCTTTGTGTTGGCATTTCACCCCAAGTTGATACAAGTAAGCTCTCATGGTTGTGCTGTTGGAAAATATGATATATTTGGTTTCGATTCCACTAGGGAAGTAGATGTAGTTGTTAGCAAAGACGTTCATCTGATCATGGCCAGTGTGAATGGACTGGCTTTCCGTACCCTATGTGAACAAATGGGATACGAAATGGGACAAAAGGTTTTCCAACATAATGCTCTGAGTTTACATCCCTCATCATTGCGACCTCTCAAGGCTTACTATCAAGAAATTACTCATATATTGAGTACCCAACCATCATTATTGATGCAATCACAGATGCAATCAATAATAAGGGAAGATTTTTTACCATTACTAATTAATACTTTCGGTAGGAACGCCCAAAAAAAACAACGCATATTAAGACCATTCCGTCGTTATTCCCTGGTCAGGAAAGCGGAAGAAATTTCTAGATCCTATAAAGATAAACCTTTAACACTACAAAAACTATGTGAGGAATTAGAAACTAGCAGTAGTGCCTTATCTTGTGGGTTTCAGGAAGTTTTTGGTATCAGTCCCATGGCTTATATCAAAATTCAACGGCTGAATGGGGTACGCCGGGCTTTAATGAGTGATCATCCGAACACAATAACGGTGATGAATGTGGCTCAGGAGTGGGGATTTTGGAATGCTTCACATTTTGCTAAGGATTATAAGGATATGTTTGGTGAGTTACCATCAAAAACGTTGCGAGGTAATTTGCAATAATCAAATCGTTTCCAACCCGACTTCTCTAAAAAATCGGGGATCTGGGAGTTATAGTATTATGGGAGGTGTAAGAGATGTAAATCTATGTCTGAACAGAATCTTCATGGTAATTCGCTGGTTTTTACTCGCCAGTTTGATGATACATATAAATTTGCACAAGCCATAAAACCGCTGAGTATCAAAGAAGGTAGTCAATTAAGCCCAGGAGGTTTTCTAGGAACTATTAATTTTGCGGACTTTGGAGATTTGAAGTTTACTCACCTGCATCAAAATCAATCTACTCAAGCTACTGGTACGAAATCTGTTGATGATATCGGCTTTTCGTTGGCATTTCAACCCAAGTTGACACAAGTAAGCGCTCACGGTTGCGTTATTCAAAACCATGATATATTTGGTTTTGACCCTACTAGGGAAGTAGATGTAGTTGTTAGCAAAGATGTTCATCTGGTCATAGCTAGTGTGAATGCGCGGGCTTTTCATACCTTATACGAACAAATGGGATACCAACAGGGGGAAAAAGCTCTCAAACAAAATGCTATGCGTCTACACCCTGCATCATTGCGACCTCTCAAGGCTTTCTATCAAGAAATTACTCATGTATTCAATAATCAACCAGCATTGTTAATGCAATCACAGATGCAATCATTAATAAGGGAGGATTTCTTGCCATTGCTAATTAATACCTTCGGTAGGAATGCCCAAAAAAAACCACGCATATTAAAACCCTTTCGTCGTTATTCTCTGGTTAAGAAAGCGGAAGAAATTTCTAAGTCCTATAAAGATAAACCTTTAACACTACAAAAACTATGTAACGAATTAGAAACTAGCAGTACTGCCTTATCTTGTGGGTTTCAGGAAGTTTTTGGTATCAGTCCCATGGCCTATATCAAAATTCAACGGCTGAATGGGGTACGCCACGCTTTAATGAATCCTAACACGAATACAAAAACAGTGATGGAGGTGGCTCAGGAGTGGGGATTTGGGAATGCTGCATATTTTGCTAAAGATTATAAGGAAATGTTTGGTGAGTCACCATTAAACACATTACAGCGATTTTGCCGGTAAATGAAGGACGGTTTTTGTTTCGCGCAATTTCTCTTATAGATACCTAAGGTTAGGCGCCAGGCAGGAAAAGCAGGAAAGTCCTTTACCTATGACGACGGTTACTTATTAATTCCTTTGGCTCAATCATTGTAATTGCGTCTTTCCATGGTAGAGTTCGTACTGCGTGACTAAATACATTAGCCTGATACACTAATTTATTTGTAATATCCAGTCCAGTTAACCAACCACTACGAGGATGATAAGCACCAGTATCAATATCTATCCAACCCTGTCCCTGGGCTAAATTACCGGGAACAACACCAGGTAAGGTAAAAGTTATAGTATGACCGGCTATAATCATTTTATCTGGGAAATATGGTTTATTCATACTGTGAAACTCTCCTCTGATCCAACACAGTTCGTTAAGTGTTTGTTCTGCTACAGTTTTGTTAGGATTAACACCTGCATGAGTTAACCAAAAATCTCCCAAATCCAGATATGTGGGTAAACTTTCAAACCAATCTAAATCCCCTTGGGGAATTTTCCCAGACCGATAACTAGCAACCGTAGCCTGTCCTCCATTATATAACCATCCTTGCATACTGGTTGACTGAGTATTTTTACCTGTCATGATCTCTAATAACATCTGCTCATGATTACCTAGTAAACAAGGGTAGTTATTTTCTTTAACAAAATCTACTACCTCCGCGCTTTGCGGACCACGATCAATTAAATCTCCTAAAAAATATATTTGATCTGCTGATGCGGGTTCTATTTGCTTTAGCAATAACATCAAACCTTGATAGTGTCCATGTACATCACCGATAATAACCCTACGCTGACTAATTTCGCTCATCTGTTTCTAGCCTAAATAAATTAAATAAATTAACTGGTTATTTTGACTACATTCTTGTTGGTCTAGTTTCCCAGAGAAAACAGTTTTAACTGTTTACTCCTCTTGCTGCAATAACCACAAACCAGTGTAAGTCATTCCCGAATCATCTGGTTGCACTAGCAAAAAATGTAAGCCCTGACTTAGCTGTTTACGTTCTTCATACAACTTCCCCCCAGCACTAGCCTCCTCATCTGCAAAAGTCGCTAAAATCCATCTATCTACTAAACTAGCTTCTAAAATCAAACCATCAGGTGTACCATTCATGTAGTTTAATGAGACAGGGTTGCTTTTGTGCAACCACCGTGCTAAACTCATGGAGTGTCTTCCACCATAGATAATTACACCAGGTATAGGAACTGTAGAAGCCAAACCTAGATTTATCGGTTTGAGAAATTCTGGTATTTGGAAAATAGGAATTGGCCGTTCTATAAACTCATCTACAATATCACCAGCTAGAATGGTCGCAAAACGCCATTTTTCCCCCCAGAGATTTTCTGGTAATGGTACTGGAGGTGGTTTATCTACAATTATAGGATATTGCTTGAATGCTAACCACTGTTTTAACGCCAAAGTTCTCCGAGTAGCTTCAACCTTGATACCTAAATTATTGCCCGCAGTTTCTATTAAACTTAAAGACTGAGGACGAAATACTTGAATGATATCTGGTACATTTTCCTTAGCTGCTAATTGTAATTGTTGAGTAACCCAAGTAGAATTAGCTTGTGATTGGGGACAACTCGCTATATACTCAAAACTGCGAGTTTGATCACAAACTAATAATTCCCATAGTATCTGCCCTTCAGCATTTTTCAGCGGACTACGATAAAAATCAGCCTGCCAAATCAAACCCATTTTTTACCCCATCGAACTTAAACAAATCAAATTTAAACCTGAACTAAACTAAATTAAACTAAATTTTTGGCTAATTCTATAGCTGCTTCTACTGTAGAAATTTTCCCTTGAGCTTGAGCAACACCAATTTCCATTAATAATTCCCCTACCAATGGTGAAGCGGGAATTTTTAATTCTGTCATAATTTCTTTACCAGTGAGTAAAGGAATAGGATGTGCAACTGCGTCATTCGGGTTAAGATAACGTTTGATTAAAGGTTCATAAGTAAGAAACATACTTTCGGAAAACGTACCTTTGTCTATAATATCATTTGCCAAAGCTAATACTAACACCGCCGGAAATAAAATTCCCATTTCCCGAAAGAGAAAATACTGTTTCCGCAAAGACATATTTTCTGCTTTTATTTCTGGAAATAATCTTAATGCGGTTGTTACCGCGCGAATTTCTGCGCGACTGTAGGTAAGTTTTTGTAGTTCTATTTCAGCGGTTTCTGGGTGGGAATGAACAAGACAAGCAAGTTTAGCAATACTTAACCAAGAAGTTTTGACTGTATTACGGACATATTTAGTTAATTCTTGGCCTAGTTTCTGCCATTTTTGACTAATTAAAGCAAATGCTGTATCAATCGCATTTAATTTAATAAAACTTTTATCAGTAGCATTTTTGAATAAATTAGTTAAAACACCATCTTTCCAAGCCGTATTTAACCAAAATGTGCTTTGACCACTGGCTAATAAATAACCAATTTCTACCCGTACTCTTTCCGCTGCTACTTGACTAATACTTGTTGCTAAACTGCGAATAGTATCTTGAGTAACTGGTTCAATAGTAAAATCCAGTTGAGCAGCTTGACGATAAGCCCGCATTAACCGCAAAGGATCATTTTGCAGATTGACAGGTGATATCATGCGTAAAATACCAGATTCTATGTCTTTATAACCTGTAAGAGGATCAATAATTTCTTGTGTATGGGGATTAAAAGCGATCGCATTAATAGTAAAATCTCGCCTATATAAATCATTAATGAGACTTTCCCCCTCCTGTTGAGCAAAATCAACGGTAGCTTCGGGAAACACGACACGCGCAATTTGTCTTTCAGCGTCAAGTAACACAAAACCAGCTTGATAACGTTGAGCAATCTTTTTTGCCACCTGTACCGCATTTAATGGGATAATGAAATCCAAATCCATATATTCCCGCATTCTACCCAAAATCCCATCACGAACCGCACCACCAACCATATAAACGGGTTGTGGCAAATATTCCCAACTAAAAGGCCAATTTTCAGGAGATAGACGAGAAGCAACTAATTCGGATATTGTCATCAAAATCAACCTTATAACTAATGCTGATTATTTTGGACTGAGCTATATTAACTATATATATTAACTATAAAGGTTTTGAGAGTTGGTTCTAATATGTGTATTTGTGTGAATTGCCACTATGTAGACCGCTGTGTTACCTACAACGCCGTAGAAACCCAGCACCAACAGTTACACTTGACGGAGACACCAGATTTTGATCCTCACGAACCCACCATTAATGTTAATATTCGCACACAGGGAGAGATAATTGAAATGGAATGGGATGTTGTTGGTTGTCTTAGTTTCCAACCCGAAATAGGTAAATGGTCTAAATTGCGTCCTGGTGAATTAGTCCCGACTTAGGTATTTGGGACTTTGGACTTTGGTAAATTAAAGTATGATTTTTTCTCACGCAGAGGCGCCCAGGGTAAGATTTTGATCAAGGAGGAAACAATTTAAAATGTCCCTCCCTATTTATCACGCAAATACTACTATTTTAAACTTCTTTAGACTTCAACAGCTAGTTTTGCTTCTTTAGCTGTTAAGCGTTCATAAGCAGCACGCATTTTCAAGCCTGTCAATACTTGGAATAAACCAGTACCATTGTTAGAACCGGGGTATTCGCGGTGTTGCAGTAATAAATGAGTCATCTCACCTTGATACTTGGTAGAAGTTTTACTTAAATGGGTTTCGATGTAAATTACTTCATCGAGGTTGTCAAATTGACCGTCTACTTCTAGAACTGAGACGTAACGACCATAGTAAACATCAAAACCATAGTACAGTTGCATACCTGGGTAAGAACAGGTTAGTTTGCGTCCGCAAGGAGTCCACTGAATTGTTGAACCTTCGTCAAATAGGTAACTTGGTTCAAAGCCTTCTTTTCCTTCCCGTTGTAACATCCGTACCCGTAAAACTTTACGCTCTGTATCGTTTTTAATCAAGTTGGTGGGTAATACTTGTAGAACCACGTCTGCAAATTCTCTTTGTGGTTCGATAAATTTCTCAAAATCAGGTTTCCGAGAATTGATTTGTGCGAGAACATCTTCATAGCGGTGGCCTCTTTCGGCCATATCCCGTTGAATTTTCCAGGCGATTTTGACTTCATCACTGATATCAAAGTAAACACTGAAGTCCAGGAGTTCTCTAACTCTTTCATCATATAAAGGATGCAGCCCTTCCACTACGATAATATGGTTTGGCTTGACTATTTCTGGTGGGTCGATATTGCCAGTTTCGTGATTATAAATCGGTTTATTAATTGTTTGACCTTCTTTGAGAGCTTTAATTTGCTCATACATCAAGTCAAAATTGTTTGCTCTTGGGTCAAGGGCGGTTATGCCTGTTTGTTTACGCTGTTTCCGATCTAGGCAATGATAGTCATCTAAACAGATAACTGTCATAAATTCTTCACCAAATAAATCAATCAAGCGACGTAAAAACGTAGATTTACCGCACCCAGAGTCTCCTGCTACTCCAATTAGTACCACACGTTCCGGCTTACTTGTCATAAATCCTCTCTAAATACTAAATGTCAATCAATAATTTTTCTCACAACAGATTTTGAATCCAGGGGCTTACACTTATGGTACACCCTTAGGTTCTGGCTATCCAGGATAACGATGACTTTCTTTCAACGGATAACGTGTAAGCTAATGGCAGTTACTCGTCCGAATGAGCCTAGTTTTATCGCTGGTAAGTATTTAATCTTAGTGTTGCACTAGATTTTAACAGAAGGGAGTGTACTTTCACAAGATTTACCCTGAGAAAGAATCTAGTTCCCTTAGCAGTTGTCTGCTTAACATTCTGCCATAGATGATACAATTTTTTCGAGACTTAATCAGAAATCAAAAGATCTCTAGAAAAAATCTCTAGAAATTTATAATCATGAAGTATGTTAACACTGTCATGGTAGGATAGGATAAGTGGTTTTAGGGGAATATCCAGACAAAGTTATAATGTACGCCATAGGGACATTTTAACAAATGCAGGGGCTTGTCCTCATGTTCAGGGTTTTTGCAGTATCAAGATGCTGTAAAATGTTTTTTCATCAACCTAAAACTATATAGTTCGAGAAAAAAAGATTAAAGTGATTCACTATTAACATTCTCGCCCGGACTTATCCTCTAACTTAGAAGGTGAACAGGTGTGTTTTTTGCCATGCCTACTGGTCTTGGGCGAGTGTGAGCCGGCATCACAATTAATTAAAATTAATAATGATGTCGTTTTCCCAGATGGCCAGTTTTGTGATCCGAAAATCCGGTAAACTAAAGCTCGCATCAGGATGGGAATGATTTTTTGATAAACGGTTAAGTAAATATCGGAGTGGTAGAAGGAATGTACAATCAAGGTGCTGTTGAGGGTGCTGCCAATATAGAATCAGGTAGCCGCGTCTTCGTTTACGAAGTGATAGGTCTGCGTCAGAGTCAAGAAACTGATCAAACCAACTACCAAATTCGTGAAAGTGGCAGTGTATTCATCAGAGTACCTTACAACCGCATGAATCAAGAAATGCGACGGATCACTCGCTTAGGTGGTAAAATTGTTAGTATTCAACCTGTTACAGCTTTACAGCAAGTCAATCGCCAAGTTAAATTGGTAACAGATGATGTTGCAGTTAGTACGGCTGATGTAGCGGTTAGTATAACTGATGTTGCAGTTAGTACAGATTCAGAGACAGTCAATGACAAAGCTGAATTGGTAACTGCCGAAACTAAAGTTAGTACAGAAGTGAAAGCTGAGGTGAATGCTAATAACGAGGAACATGGTAAAGCCACACCTGTGATTAATCCTAGTGAGGCGAAAGGCTTTGCTAAATCATCGGCCAAGGAGAAAAAAAGCAACACCATGACTCAAGCAAAAGCAAAAAAAGATGCCCATGCTGACGTTCCTGTGAACATTTATCGTCCTAACGCTCCGTTTATTGGTAAGTGTATCTCTAATGAAACATTAGTTAAAGAGGGCGGAATCGGTATTGTTCAGCACCTCAAATTTGATATATCTACTGGTGACTTAAGATATCTAGAAGGTCAAAGTATCGGGATTATCCCTCCTGGTCTGGATAAAAACGGTAAGCCTGAAAAACTAAGACTTTACTCGATTGCTTCGACTCGTCACGGAGATAATCTAGATGACAAAACAATATCCTTGTGTGTTCGTCAGCTAGAGTACAAGCATCCCGAAACTGGTGAAACAGTTTATGGTGTTTGTTCTACCTATCTGACTAAAATCAAACCAGGTGATGATGTCAAAATCACAGGTCCTGTTGGTAAAGAAATGTTGTTGCCTGAAGATCCAGAAGCTAATATAATTATGTTAGCAACAGGTACAGGTATTGCGCCTATGCGGACTTACTTGTGGCGGATGTTTAAGGACGCAGAAAGAAAAGCTAACCCAGAATATCAATTTAAAGGATTTTCCTGGTTGCTGTTTGGTGTACCAACATCTCCCAATATTCTTTATAAAGAAGAATTGGAAGCAATGCAGGAGAAATATCCTCAAAACTTCCGTCTTACTTATGCTATCAGCCGGGAACAAAATAACCCCCAAGGTGGTAGAATGTACATCCAAGACCGTGTAGCGGAACACGCTGATGAATTGTGGCAATTGATTAAAAATCCCAAAACCCACACTTATATCTGTGGTTTGCGCGGTATGGAAGATGGCATTGATGCCGCTTTAAGCGCTGCGGCGGCCAAAGAAGGTGTAAGCTGGAGTGATTACCAAAAAGACATGAAAAAAGCTCACCGCTGGCACGTGGAAACATACTAATTTAGTCATTGGTCATTGGTCATTGGTTATTAGTCATTGGTCATTGGACAATTAAAAGAAGATAATTAGTAGGTAGGGCTTATGCTCTGCCTACAATTGTTTTATTCTATATTTCTATATAAGTTCATTGTGGGTGCAAAATCTGTGGTTGTTAAATTAGGAATACTCGGATTAGGTACAGTAGGAACGGGTACAGTACAACTGTTACAAGACAAGGTAGGCCGTCACCCACTGTTACAGGAAATTGAAATATATCGGGTGGGGGTGCGATCGCTAACTAAACCTCGTGTTGTAGAATTATCTCCAGGTGTAATCACGACGGATTTAGAGGCCATTGTTAATGATCCAGCGGTGGATATAGTTGTAGAGTTAATGGGAGGATTAGAACCAGCCAGAACATTAATTCTCGCAGCTATTAACAATGGTAAGCACGTTGTCACCGCTAATAAAGCTGTAATTTCTCGATTTGGTGCGGAAATATTTACGGCTGCGAATCAAGCTGGTGTCTATGTCATGCTAGAAGCGGCTGTTGGTGGTGGTATTCCAGTGGTTCAACCTTTAAAACAGTCTTTAAGCGTTAACCGGATTAATGCTATTATGGGTATTGTCAATGGCACAACCAATTACATCCTCACCAGGATGCAAACAGAAGGTAGTGATTTTGATGATGTCTTGGCAGATGCTCAAAGATTGGGTTATGCTGAAGCTGACCCCACTGCTGATGTTGATGGTTTGGATGCGGGAGATAAAATTGCCATTTTAGCATCTTTAGGGTTTGACGGGCGAATTAATCGAGAAGATGTCCATTGTGAAGGAATTCGCCAAGTCACAAAAACAGATATTACTTATGCTGCTAAGTTAGGATTTGTGATTAAGTTATTAGGGATAGCCCAACACTTAGATACAGATAATTCCCAACTTTCAGTTAGGGTTCATCCTACTTTAGTACCGCAAAACCATCCTTTAGCTAGTATTAATGGTGTTTATAACGCCATTCTTGTGGAAGGAGAACCCATTGGCCAGGTGATGTTATTCGGTCCTGGTGCTGGTGCTGGTGCTACCGCGAGTGCTGTATCATCAGATATATTAAGTCTGGTGGCTACTCTCAAAACTAATACCAATAAACCAAATCCTCTCCTAGCTTGTAGACATCAACATTACTCTCAAATTACGCCAATTTCTGAGTTAGTGACGCGGTTTTATACCCGCTTTTTGAGTAAAGACCAAGCGGGAGTTATTGGGAAATTAGGGACTTGTTTTGGCAATTATGGGGTAAGTTTGGAGTCAGTTGTCCAAACTGGTTTTCAGGGAGAACTAGCGGAAATTGTGGTTGTCACCCATGATGTCCGGGAAGGGGACTTTAGACAAGCTTTAGCAGAAATTCAAGCTATGGAGTCTATAGACAGTATTCCTAGTGTATTACGAGTGCTGTGAAAAAGAAAACACACACCCAGATAACCCCGACTTCTTAAAGAAGTTGGGGGTTTTTAAGCAAAGCCAGAAGTATTATAATTGCTCTTACGGGTGCAAAAATGATCTAATTTTAGATTGATAGGCCAAATTATCCAAACCGTTATTTTGATTACTTGGTTGATTATTAATCTGACGCTGAAGAGAAATAACACGATCGCTTGCACCTGGATGGGTACTTAAAAATGCAGGTACTGAACTACTACCCTGGAGCTTTTTCATAAAAGAAACCATAGCTGATTGAGCATAACCGGTGCGGGTAATGTTTGCTAGTCCTCTTTTATCGGCATCAAATTCGTCTTTGCGACTTCGGGGAAGATTTAGTGCCAGTTGTACACCAATACCTACGGCTTTATTTTTATCTAAACCCGCTAGGGTAGCAACACCACTGGTAATCGCTTGTTGTCGGATTTGTTTAATTAAATGTTTACCCTCAATGTGACCCATTTCATGTGCTAATACACTAGCAACCTCGGCTTCATTATCTGCGACTTTTAATAAACCTGTATTCACATAAATAAAACCACCAGTAGTCGCAAAAGCATTAACAGCAGAGTCTTCGACTACTTGAAAAGTATAAGGGATATTTGGGCGATCGCTATTAGCCGCTAACCGTCTACCTACTTCGTTAATATAGTCATTTAATTCTGAGTTATCAGAGATTTTGACTTCTTGCTGTAATTGCTGATTCATCTGTTGACCAAGATTAACTTCCTGACGATCGGATATATTAGATAAGTTAAATATCTGTACCCCTTGAAATAAAAGCGGTAATAAATCTATAGCTTTACTTGGTAAGGGTGTACTCAAACAGACAGATAGAAAAACAATTACAGAAATTAACGGATATAAACAGCGTCGTTGCCATAAACGGTAGTTTGTCCGAAACCCTTGGTAGTTAATCATAATCTAGTCAAATGAGATTTGTACGAGAACTTAAAATCAGAGGACGGATTTTCAGATTAGTAAGTTGCATTTTCCACTTCAAGCAGGGGTTGGGGGTAAAATCCTTATTTGGGATGGATTTGTGGAAAAATTTTGGATCTGATACAGATGTAAGATGCTGTAATATCAGGTGGAAATAACTTACTACAATCATGTTAAACTATCATGTTAGACTATTTCATGACCATAACCCTTACCTGCTGTCAATTTCGATTCAGTGATCAAGATTGTGGATCATTTGCAAAAAACTTCTTAGTACAATCAATTACTTAGCTGAAAACTTAACTGAAATTTACCCAAAACTTATCCAAAACTTATCCAAAACTGGTTATGGCTATTTTAGATTCCAAAGGTCGCTTGTTTGGTAAAATCAATCTCTTAGACTTAGGCGCTGCACTAGTAATTTTGCTGGTAGTAGTAGGTATTTTTATTTTTCCTGGTACTTCCGGTTCTGTGGCTCAAGTGGGTGCGAAAACAGTACCAATTGAGGTAGATTTAGTGGTACGTGGCCTTAATGTTCGTGACCCTGAACAATTATTTAAACAAGGATTCACAAATGGTGGTAAAACTAATGTGATTATCCGCAATCAACCCTATGGTCAAATTGGGATTAAATCTATTAAAGAGTTAGATAGAATGCTTACCATTCCTCAACCAGATGGTTCTGTGAAGGAATTACCAGATCCTAGAAAGAATAATTTTAGCACGGATTTTATCTTAACTTTACAAGATAAGGCTACAGTCACTAAGGATGGACCTGTTTTAGGTAATAACAAGGTGAAAATCGGTATGACTTTTGAATTAGAAGGTTTTAACTATAATTTCAATGCGTCTGTAATTGATATTCGGTTACAAGATAAATAAAAAAGATTATAGTTAGAGGTGAAATTTCCCCGATTTCATCCTCAATAATTAGTATTAATTAGTAATAATTAGTAAAAAATTAGTAAAAAACGGCTTTGCAAAATGGCGGATTTAGCAAGGTATAAAAGCGAGAATTTGACAATTTCGACAATTTTGTAATCAAGTGGGTAAATACTGTGATACAGGCTTCGTCTTCTTGGAGACAATTCATTAATCAAATTTCGGAAATCAAGACAGGAAGCAGAGAAGGGCGCATTTTTAAACATTTCTCTGAACCGGGTTTTTTCCTGGGTTTATTAACAATAATTGTGGCTATGTTGTTATGGAATTGGCAATTATTGTTAGCGCTGATTGTTGGTATTGGTATGATGGTATTTACTTACTTAATACCGAAATTTAATTGGCAATTACACTGGTTAGAAATACGAAGGTTAATTAGTAGTCCTAACATTCGTTTAGCTTATTCTATCGCTAGTGGTGGTGTTGCGACTGTGATCACTTACATGGCTTCAGCAATTTGGGTTGATTCCCCTAGTCCTTGGTTGGCTGCTGGTGCTATTATTCAGGGTATAGGTACATTATTGACTTTAATTTTGTTGGTGTGGCAAATATTCAGTTTTCAGGGAAGTCAACAGCAAGATTATCTTGATAAGTTGTTAAGCGATTTAACAGAAACAGATCCTTTAAAACGGTTAATTGCTGTAGGTAAGCTGAATAAGTTTATTGCCCGTCAGCGACTTGACACAGCATTGCAAGAAGATGTTATAAAATGCTTGCAAATTTTCCTCAGTCAAGAACAAGAGGTAATAATTCGGGAAGCAGCTTTAGACTGTTTACAGAATTTAAATAGGTTACAATTGCTAAAACCAATTAATGCCAAAGTTTTTACACCCATATCAGTAAAAGCGAAAAGCAAAGTTCTTATAGATTAATTTAATGTTTTGAGTAAAAAGGCACAAAAACCTTGACCAAAAATCTGGGATACAAGCCCCGTCCACTTCGGCAAGCTCAGTGCATCGCTTTTAGGACGGCTTTATGTTAAAATTTGGTTATAGTCGCCATAGGGCATTGGGAGACTTTAAACGGACATGGAGGGACGATAAGACCACTTGTGGCGTGTTCCAGTGAAGTGTCAAGAATCATCGCACCTTCAGGTCGGTGAGTATGTCAATTTTCCTTTACTCAATTTTGCTGTAATTCTTCTTTTAAGACTTGCTGATATATCTTAGGTAGAGAACGACTAACAGAATTAGTTTCTATACCATATCCTAAACTTGTCCAAGTCGGGGAAAGTTTTCGGAAAACGTCATTTATTTTTTGCTGACGTAATAGTGCCGGAATATTCACACCCCAAACTCGTGAGTCATTTAACCAACGGTAAACTACTGTATCTTGATACTCTGCTTCAAAACTATAGTTAGTCCAAAATATCTTATGTTGAGGTTTTGGGTGATAGCGGGGGGCAATTTGATGCCAAGTTGTGTTAATAATTTGATAGCGGCCAGCAGCAGTGGAACAGTTACCTGTATTTGGTCCAGTAACGATAGTCACACATTTTTCTGGGTGACGACTCAGATCATGGACTTGTTCACCACCATATAGAATAGAGTAGGGACGGTTACTATTGGCTTCACTGGCAGAAATAGTTCGCATTAATGCCCGGATATAAGGATCTCCACCCCGCATAACTAGAGGAGGCTGTTTTCTAGTAAATACAGGTTCGGGGGATGATTGGATATCCCCATAAATATACCATTGAAACAGGTACACAAATCCCAAAAGTGAGGCTATGGGAGCAATGAGTTTTTCTACACCTTTTAGTTCAAAGCTTTTCAGAATTTAACTCCTTTGAATTAATGATATTTGAGAAACTTTCAGTAGGCTAAGATAGCATTAGCCATATTGAAAATCATTAATATAGAAAAATAAACAAACTTCAAAATATACAAAAAACAAATTTATGGTGACAAACAACAGGAAATATCAATCTTTGGAAGTACAAGAGGCTATTTCAAGTATGAATGGAAACTTATCAGCTAATGATAATGTATTAATACAAGAGAACATAAGTCAAACTAGATTCTATGGGAGTTATCAAAATTGCATGGAAGTATATGCAAGCATGGAGCAGGTAGAGGCGTATTTTAACAATCATGCTTCATGGTTTAGCCGTTGTGCGGAACCTATGAAGGTAAACCCTTTGAGTGAAAATAGTTATGCTTTAGTTGTGGGTAAATTCGGTGCTTTTGGTTATGATGTAGAACCTAAGATTGGTTTGGAGTTATCAACCCTTCAAGATCGAAAATACCACATTCGGACTATTCCTTTACCTGATTATCAAGCTCCTGGTTATGAGGTAGATTATAAATCATTAACACGGTTAATAGATGGTGTGGATGGAATTACACGGGTGGAATGGGAATTAGATTTGGTAGTTGAGTTACACTTTCCCAAATTTATTCAGCGATTACCTCATGCTTTAATTCAGTCTACAGGCGATCGCATCCTAAATCAAATTGTTCATCAAATTTCCCGTCGTCTCACACACCAGGTAAAAAAAGACTTTTATAAATCTTTAAATATTCCGTTTCCACCAAGGAAATAAAGGAAATGCAAGTAATATACCATTTCCCATCTCAGTCAGATACAGGAATCGGGAAGTTGACCGCAGTGGAATAGGAAATGGTGCATGGTGCAATGAAAATCAGTCAATTACCCATTACCCATTACCCATTACCCATTACCCATTACCCATTACCCATTACCCATTACCCATGACTAATGATAATCTAAGCATTAGTTAAAATTCTCTGGATGATTTCGATACCAGAGAAAGCTTGCCAGGCAAAAAGTCCTAAAATAGCGAAATTTAACAATATATGCGTCATCCTGGCCCAATTTGCTCCTTTTTGCATAAAAGGAGACAGAGATGCAGAAAAAGCAATTAAACCTGTCATACTTAATCCAGCTAGGAGATGAGGTCCGACAAATAATTTACCATTATTAATGTAAGTAACAGCCATACCACCAATAGAACCTGCTACCATCAAAGCTAAGATGATAGAACCTATTTGGTGGTGTTTGATAGTATATCGTCCTTTAACTAGCTCTTTCTTTTCTTCACCTTGAGCATTTCTGGTACGCTGTACTTGCAACCCTAAATATGCAGCATAGAGGGAAAGCGCTAATAGTACCCACATGGTAGCTGGGTGAGCAAAATTCAGCCAAAATTTTATTGTTGGAGTCAATTCAAGAGCCATATTTTTTACTTCCCTTTATTAAATCTTCATAAAACTTAGCATATTTAGCAGATATTTATTTTCTTGACTCAGCAATTTTCCCGCCTTACTGAATTAGGATATGAAAGTGAAACATTCTAGCTAATAAGCTCTTACTCTCTGCGATTGTACGTCTAGACTGTGAAACATAATTCATATACATCTGATCAAATAGGATATAACCAATGACAGAAAATACAGGAAATAAAGATACCACATTGCTCAAGGCTGTGAAAAGTGGGGATATCAAAAATGTGTCCGCGCTGCTGGCTTATGGGGCTAATGTGGATACAACCGATAACCATGGAAATACGGTATTGATGTTAGCTGCGAATTTAGGTTATACGGAAATTGTGCGATCGCTCTTAGATGCTGGTGCTAATATTAACTTATTTAGAAAAACCTATCACTTAACAGCATTAATGCTGGCTGCTAGTGCTAATCAGATAGATGTTGTCAAGCTATTAATCTCTAGAGGAGCAAATGTTAATGCTATTAATGAAGATGGTAGTACAGCATTAATGATAGCAGCACTGAAGGGTTATATTGAAATTGGACAAATCTTATTAGGTGCGGGTGCTGATGTAAAGATTACTGACAAAGATAATGACACCGCGTTAAAGCTTGCAGTCAAACACAAACATCCGGTCATGGTCAAAGCATTAACACAAAATAACAATATTGTCAATAGTCAAGATCGGGGAGGTGAGACAGTATTAATGATGTCCGCAGATTTAGGCTACTTAGAAATAGTACAAGCATTGATATCATCTGGGGCTGATGTTAATATCAAAAATGTTGATCATCAAACAGCATTATTAGCAGCTACAGCAACAGGAAATACCGATATTATAACTGCTTTATTAGATGCAGGTGCAGAAATTAATCACCAAGATCAAGAAGGGGAAACAGCGTTACATTTAGCCGTTGTGGAAGAATATATTGATGTAGTCAAGATCTTACTACAAAGAGGGGCAGATGTGCAAATTAGAAATCATTTGGGAGATACACCTTTACTAATAGCAGCATTCCAGGGGTATAGTGATATAGTAGCAGTTTTGCTGGCTGCTGGTGCAGATATGGAAAAGAAAAATTTTGGAGAAGTTGCGCTGACATTAGCAGTGTCTCAAGGACATTTCCCAACAGTAAAATTATTACTTGATTATGGTGCAGATATAAATAAATTAGCAGATGATGGTAAAACTGCTTTAGTTAAAGCCATAACTGCAAATTATCCCGAAATATTTCAGTTATTACTAGCAAAAGCAGCAAATGTAAACTTACAAAACTCTTCGGGAACAACGGCTTTAATGTGGGCTGTAGCGGAAGGTTATAGTCAAGCTGTGGAGATGTTACTACAATTTGGGGCGGATGTCAATTTAAAAAACCAGGGTGGTTATACAGCTTTAATGATTGCAGAATTTAATAATTATCGGGGTATTAGCAAAATATTAAGAGAAGCTGGAGCGCGGGAATAATTTATTTAGAGTAATTTATTTAATTTATGTTTAATTTAGAAATGGGAAATTGAAAAAAAGAGAAACATCAAGATGAAATATTTAGAGGGTGAAAAGAAGTAAATTTACCTTTTACCTTTACCTTCTTTCTACCTTGATGTTTCCTACTGTGCTAGATATGAATAATATATATTTTTTGATTTTGATTTGTAGTATTAAAATTAGCATTTTCTAGGTAAAAAAAACTACTTTTACCACCAATACATCCATCCTAAGTCTGATTTTATCCATATTTTCAATAGTTAGGAGTAACTATAAAGAAAAAATTAAAATTATTATTTTCAATATCCCGAATCAGAGGATTTTAAAAAAGTCGCAAAGTTGACAAAAGAACCTTTATGTAGACGTTCCTGATGTAGGGATTTTCGGCTCTACATTCTTTTTTACCAGATGTCTAATACTGTACAAATATCCTCTAATTTAGGAATTTTCATCTTTCTAAATTTAACGTTATCACGCCTATAAATACTGGCATATACATGAAGTTAATGTATAAAAAGATTCTAAATATTAACTTTTGTGAAAATTGTGGGGCTAGGAAGAGAAAATACTTCCTATGTTACTAAACAATAGCCTTAACTGTGATAAAATAAACAAGAACTATTGCTGCTAACTACAGCAGATGAAAACTTACTACTGAAAATGCAGGTGAAGGCAAAGCAATTATTAAACCAGGTGAGAACCCTATCATCTAGAATCTTGAGTAGCGATAAACCATTTTATCGTCGTTTTTGGTTTTGGGCGGGTTTAGGTGTAGGTGGTGGAATGATTGCTTTCCATTACATAATCTTAGAAATAGATAAAAACTTACCAAATCATTCGGCACTCAAAGCAGTAGTGCGAGAGCAAACACTGACTATTAAAGCTGCTGATGGTACTGTGTTACAACAGCAAGGTGAAGCAACTAGAGAGCAGTTGCAACTAGAACAAATACCAGATCATCTCAAAAAGGCCTTTATTTCTTCAGAAGACCGAAGATTTAATCAACACAATGGAGTTGATATCCAAGGGATTATGAGAGCGGTGATTAATAATTTGCGATCGCAAGATGTGGTAGAAGGTGGTAGTACCATTACCCAACAGGTAGCCCGCATTCTCTTCCTCAAACAAGAAAAAACCTTCTGGCGTAAACTGAAAGAAATCCGGTTAGCCCAAAAAATAGAGCAGCAATTAACAAAAGATCAGATTCTCGAACGTTATCTAAATCTTGTCTATTTAGGCTCTGGTGCTTATGGTGTGGGCGATGCAGCTTGGGTATACTTTAGTAAGTCCGTAGATCAACTTACCTTATCAGAAATGGCCACTTTGGCTGGTTTAGCTCCCGCACCTAACGTCTATGCACCAGACAAAAACCTAAAAGCAGCCACAGAACGGCGAAATCTGGTGTTGCAGCGGATGGAAGAAGATGGCATAATTACACCAGTACAAAAACAAGCCGCTATTCAAGAACCATTAATAGTTAACAGCAACTTACCCAAACGGTGGCAGGTAGATTCTCCCTACTTTACTACTTATATTCAAAAGGAATTACCAAAGCACCTTTCTCCTGATATCTTGGCTAGTGGTGGTTTAGTGGTAGAAACTAGTTTAAACCCAACTTGGCAAAAAGCCGCAGAAGCAGCAGTCACAAAAATCTTGAAAAATGAAGGACGGTGGCAAAACTTTAAAGAAGCGGCTCTGGTGGCCATAGATCCTCGAAATGGGGAAATTCAGGCCATGGTGGGAGGAAAAGACTTTGGTAAAAACCAATTTAATCGCGTTACTCAGGCACAAAGACAACCAGGATCAACTTTTAAAGGATTTGTCTATGCTACAGCGATCGCAACAGGTAAAAACCCTTACGATAGCTATTTAGATGAACCTTTATCAATAGATGGTTATGAGCCAAAAAACTACCATGACAACTTCTCCGGCTGGTTAAATATGAGGGATGCTCTCACCAAATCCGTAAATACAATTGCTGTGAAAGTATTAATAGATGCGGGTTTTCAACCAACCATTAAATTGGCCCATGAGATGGGAATTAAATCAGAACTAAAACCTACCTATTCTTTAGCTCTTGGTTCTAATGAAGTCAACTTATTAGAACTAACTAATGCTTATGGTACATTTGCTACCCAAGGAAATTATATAGAAGCCCACGGGATTCGTCGCATCCTCAACCGCGAAGGGAATGTCATTTGGTCTGCTAAATATGAACCTAAGCAAGTTTTAGATGCTGATAGTAGTACCATTATGACTTGGATGTTAAAAAATGTTGTTACAGATGGAACTGGGGCTGCGGCTGAATTAAATGATAGACAAGTGGCCGGAAAAACAGGAACTTCTGATGAAGCCCGTGATTTATGGTTTATTGGTTATATTCCCCAAGTTGTCACTGGAGTATGGTTAGGAAATGATGATAATACCCCAACCTATGGTAGTAGTGGTAGTGCTGCTTATGCTTGGCATGAATTTATGGAGAAAGCAGTAGAGGGAATGTCTGTAGAAAAATTTCCCAGCTTGCCCAAACTAGAAAACCGCAAAGGTAGTATTAAAGCTGAACCTATCAAACCTAAAAAAGTTATCCGTAGAGTGATTAATGATAATGATCAAAAATCAGATCGGGATAATACTGAAAATTCTGATTCATCGAGTAGAAGTAGACGCAGACGACGCTATTACCAGTCGGAAGATACAACAGAAAACACCCCCAGACGCAGACGACGCTATTCTCAGTCGGAAGATACAACAGAAAACACCCCCAGACGCAGACGACGTTATTCTCAGTCGGAAGATACAACAGATAGTACATCCAGACGCAGACGACGTTATTCTCAGTCGGAAGATACAACAGATAGTACATCCAGACGCAGACGACGTTATTCTCAGTCGGAAGATACAACAGATAGTAGAAGTAGACGCAGACGACGCTATTCTCAGGAAGAAAATAACACATCTGCCTCCTCTCGTAGAGAAAGACGATATCGCAGCGAGGAATCACGCTCTGAAAATTTATCTTCTTCAACAGAGAATAATTCTGGAGCATCTTCACCACCACAACCTTCCTGGAGAGAAAGACTTAAACCCAATTCTTCACCAGGATTATAAATTAATATTACAGCAAGTAGCTTTGAGTGAGGTACACTTTGTGCGGGCAAGATGCCCGCACCACAAGAGTTTTATCATTAATATCTGTACTTCATAAACGGATAACTGCTGTATGTCTTTGAATAGGAAAGATTTTTCCTAGGACAGATGTAGGTGATCCGCTTAGTTTATACTTTATGAAGAAGTGTAACCTACATTAAGCGAATATCCTCATGAGTTATTTATTGCTCCAAGTTCAAGCCGAAGCGACGGGAAATCACTTTCCCTTAGCTTTTACTTTGGTGTATGTAGTCGGTTTTATCGCTGCTGTTACCATTGGTTCAATTGCCTGGTACAATTCCAAACGTCCCCCAGGTTGGGAGAGTAAAGAACGTCCTAACATTGTCCCCAAGGTCGAGAAGGAATCATAGGACTGACGCAAATCTCACCAAAAATTCTAATTTTTTGATACAGCAAGTTCAGATTGAGTGAGGTACACCTTATGCGGGCAAGATGCCCGCACCACAAGAGTTTTATCATTAATATCTGTACTTTATAATGCTGGGAACTGCTGTAATTTTTTGTTGGTTTGTAGTCAGGGCTAAAGGTCAGGTCGGTAAGCTCTACTGCGGGCAAGATGCCCGCACCACAAGAGTTTTATCATTAATATCTGTACTTTATAATGCTGGGAACTGCTGTAATTTTTTGTTGGTTTGTAGTCAGGGCTAAAGGTCAGGTCGGTAAGCTCTACTGCGGGCAAGATGCCCGCACCACAAGAGTTTTATCATTAATATCTGTACTTTATAATGCTGGGAACTGCTGTAATTTTTTGTTGGTTTGTAGTCAGGGCTAAAGGTCAGGTCGGTAAGCTCTACTGCGGGCAAGATGCCCGCACCACAAGAGTTTTATCATTTTACCCATTACCCATTACCCATTACCCATTACCCATTACCCATTACCCATTACCTAATTCTGTACGTCAACACAACGCCGGTAGAGCTTTTGAATTTGCTTCAACAGTGTAGTGTGTGCTGCTTGGTTAGCACCACTAGACTTACTTAACTCTGTCAATTGGGTGAGGAGTCTTGCTTCTTCAATGGCTATATCACCATCACTATAAATCAAGCCACTTATCGCTTCAATTAAATTCTCATAATCTTCCTGTGTTGGGCGATCGCCTAAATATTCTTTCACCCATTTATAACAGTCCTTAGGATTCACTGGCACTAATTCATACAACCAAGGCTTAATTTCAGGGTCACTAGCTAAACCCTTAGCTTGCGCTATTTCCCGCAAATATTGCCGTTCTTCCGGCTGGATTTTACCATCAATCCAAGCTGCTCCAATCAGGATTTTTACTAGGTTTTTGACATGGGAATTATTAACCATTGCTGCCTCCTCTGGTAGATTCCGGCTTTGATTAGATCTTACAATCACTGTTGATATTCACTGAGAATCCTTAGATTTTTTTAAGCGCACCATGAAAAAACCATCCATATCCTGTTGGTGAGGCCAGACTTTCAACCAACCAGGAGTAGTATGATTGAATAACTCAAAAGGGTGCGGCTCTATTTGCCAATGGGGGTTGACTGCTAAAAATTCCGAAATGACCTGCTCATTCTCCTCTGGGTGTAATGTACAAGTTGCATAAACTAAAACGCCTCCAGTCTTGACAAAAGTTGCATTATGTGATAATAATTGTTTCTGTAATTGGCAAAGTTCTTGTACTGAATTAGGGGTTTGTCGCCAACGCGCATCAGCGTGTCTGTGCATAGTTCCCAAACCGGAACAAGGAGCATCAAGTAATACACAGTCAGCAGTTTGAGAGAATTGCGGTAAATTGCGGCTATCTCCTATATAAGTATGAATAGATTGTAAATGCAGTCGTTGGGCATTTTCCTTTAATTTGCGTAACCGAGAAGCTGTTTGATCACAAGCCCAGATTTTACCCTCATCTCCTATTAATTCCGCAATATGGGTAGTTTTTCCCCCTGGTGCTGCACAAGCATCAATTACCACGTCACCAGGTTTAGGGTCAAGCAAATAACCAACTAACTGGGCGCTACTATCTTGGACTGTCCACCAACCTGCACAGAAGCCGGGTAAATTTTGAATTGGTCCGTTGTTACCAATTAATCGTAAAGCTTGGGGTAAATTAGGAATAGATTTAACTAAAATACCAGCAGCTTCAAAAGCTGATTTTACCTCTTTTAAGGAACTACGCAGGATATTTATTCTTAAATCAATTGTCGGGGTTTGATTCATCCAGATACACAGTTTTTCTGTTTCTTCAAAACCCAATTGTGATAACCACACTTCAATTATCCAATTGGGAAAACTGTGTAAAATTCCCAATTTTTCTATGGGATTTTCTGGTAAAATTAAAGGTTCTAAAGACTTTTCTAAAAGTCGAAGATATTGACGTAATAAACCATTCACAAAACCAGTTAAACCAGGAAAACCATTTTCTTTGGCTAATTCAACGGTGGTATTTACGGCCGCAGAAACAGGGATTCTTTCCTGATACCGCAGTTGATAAAAACCCAGATGTAAAATCGTGCGGAGGTCTTTTGGTTGTTGTTGGTTTTTCTTGGTAGCAAGTTGGTCAATGATAGCATCTAAAGTGCGTTGTCTTCTCACACTACCATAAACTAATTCTGTCATTAACCGGCGATCGTTGTCCGGTAACTTAAACTTTTGTAATACCCGGTCTAGAGCCACATCAGTATAAGCTCCTTTATGAACTTCTTTGAGGGCAATAAAAGCTACTTGGCGGGGGTTGGTCATGAAATTAAGTGAATAGGTGACAGGGGACAGGGGACAGTGAATAGGTGACAGGTGACAGTGAATAGGTGACAGGTGACAGGTGACAGGGGACAGGTGACAGGGGACAGGTGACAGGGGACAGGTGACAGGGGACAGGTGACAGGTGACAGGTGACAGGGGACAGGGGACAGGGGACAGGGGACAGTGAATAGGTGACAGGGGACAGGTGACAGGGGACAGGGGACAGGGGACAGGTGACAGGTGACAGGTGACAGTGAATAGGGGACAGGGGACAGGTGACAGGGGACAGGTGACAGCCAAATAGTAGGGTGTGTTAGCGACTAGTAATGCACCATTGATGAAGAATTTGGGTGTAGCATAGCGATAGCGAAGCGCTGCTGCAAGCAGTTCGCTACATTCTACCTATATAATATAGTAACGCATCATTTTAGATCTTCATCCTGTACATCCTTTCATCCTGGATATTATCTCGACTTACTTCGGCAAGTGTTACAGTGAGCTTGTCGAACTGCTCAGTACAAGTCGCGGTAGTTGAGCGTAGTCGAAACTCGATAACCACCTGATTCTGACAAATGTAAAAGCATGAATGTTACCAGAGTATTATGTATATGACACTAATTAACACACATTAAATTTAAAAAATACGGTTGTACTTCTGACTTTAATCAATTACGATCATATTGTGACAAGGTTTTATTACGTGAAGTTGCTCATTTTCTACCCCATATAACAAAAACCTACAGTACCAGGTGTAAAGGAAAAAATTATGTCTAATAACTCTTTCCTCCGTCAAACCGCAACAACAATTGTTTTTATTGATGCCTCCCTTTCCGACTATCACACCCTCCAAGCAGGAATTATCGAAGGCGTAAAAACAGTTATTATTTCCCCAGAGCAAGACGGAATTGAGCAAGTTAGCCAAATTTTACAACAACATCCCCACATCACCACCATTCACATCCTTTCCCACGGTGCGCCCGGATGCTTATATTTAGGCAATAGTCAACTAAACTTAACTAATATTCATAATTACACCCAACAATTACAACATTGGCAACCTCAGAATATTTTACTATATGGTTGTAACGTCGCATCTGGGGATGCAGGGGCAGAATTTATTCACAAATTACATCAAATTACCAACGCCACCATTAGCGCCTCCACCACAAAAACCGGCAATGCAGCATTAGGGGGAAATTGGCAGTTAGAGGTGAATAT